>NZ_PUQF01000006.1:0-272247 GCF_003331015.1 Enterobacter sp. GER_MD16_1505_Eko_090
TGTGGTGTGTGTGTGGTTTTTTTATTTGTGGTGGTTGTTTTTTTTTTTTTCCCTTTTTTTTTTTTTTTGGGGGGGGTGTTGTTTTTTTTTTTTTTTTTTTTTTTTTTTTGTTTTTTTTTCCCCCCCCCCCCCACCCGACAACATGCCTGCACATAAAACAAAGCCCGGTTTCCCGGGCCTTGAACGCAACTGCACACTCAGTAATACGCTTGCAGCGTGCGCTGGCAGAGCGCCGAGCGCACGCAATCCTCTTTGGTGAAGCGTACCACCCCAATCATCTCATCTTCCTCAAAACGTGACATGGCGTCGCTTAATCCGGATTTCACGCCGGACGGCAGGTCGCACTGGGTAATATCGCCGTTAACGATAACCGTCACGTTCTCCCCGAGGCGCGTTAAAAACATCTTCATTTGCGCAGCGGTCACGTTCTGAGCCTCGTCAAGAATGACGACCGCATTTTCAAATGTACGTCCGCGCATATAGGCGAACGGCGCGATTTCCACCTTGCCAATCTCTGGCCGCAGGCAGTACTGCATGAAGGATGCACCCAGCCGCTTCACCAGCACGTCATAGACGGGCCTGAAGTACGGGGCAAACTTCTCCGAAATGTCACCGGGCAAGAAGCCGAGATCTTCATCAGCCTGCAGTACCGGACGGGTAACAATGATTCTTTCCACGTCCTTATGGATCAGCGCTTCCGCCGCTTTGGCTGCACTGATCCAGGTTTTCCCGCATCCGGCTTCACCGGTTGCAAAGATGAGCTGTTTACTCTCGATAGCATTCAGGTAGTGCGCCTGAGCCTCATTGCGCGCCACAATTGGAGAATTATCACGGCTGTCACGGGCCATGCCAATTGCTTCTACGCCACTCATCTGCACAAGCGAGGTGACCGATTCTTCTTCACGCTGTTTATGGCTACGTGAATCCCGTCTCAGCACACGTTTTGCTTCGCGACGAGCTTTGATCACTGCTTTTTGTCTTCCCATGGATAGCACCTTGAGTTGTTGGTATTCATCACACGCGCCAGCGTCGGCACGATTATGCGCACGAACATCAGAGGGTTGGCTTCCTTGTAAGCCATTGCTTGCACTATCGGATGACGATACGGAACAGCTACGCGCACCGTTCTGCACGTCGGTCGAATCAGATTCTTGAGGGAGGGGGGAAAATTTAGTGGTGAGGAAATCGCTGCCGGAGTCTGAGCCTCCGCGCCGGGTGCTGCGGTTGTTATGTTTACCTTGTCCAGTACAGGACGCAACCATTCGCGATCTCCATAGTGATTCAGCATCACTGCCGGGAACTACCGCTGTCTTATCTTAAGTACATCAGGAGTTATCATAAATGCAACATTTATTTTACCTGAATGCAACTTTTAGGACTGTCCCTACAGTTGAAATCAGTCTCATATAGAAATATTACAGAAATATAACAGCAGGATAGTCATATGAAAAAATAATGTCCCCGCGAACGGTTGCGGGGACAATTATCAGGCTTCAATAAGACCCTGCGCGAGATACGCGTTGCTGTCGCGCACGCCTGGCAGGGCAAAGAAATAGCCGCCGCCGATAGGTTTAATGTACTCTTCCAGCGCTTCGCCGTTTAAGCGCTTCTGTACCGTCAGGAACCCCTTCTCGAGATCGTGCTGATAGCAGACGAACAGCAGCCCCATATCGAGCTGACCGGAATTGGTCACGCCGAGCGAATAGCTGTATCCCCGACGCATCATCAGACTGGACTGCGTCTCTTTGGTACGCGGATTGGCCAGACGAATATGGCTGTCCAGCGCAATCACGTCGCCATTCGGATCGCGGGCGTAGTCAGGCACATCATGCTCGTTCTTCATGCCGAGCGGTGCCCCGCTTTGCTTATCGCGACCGAAGATCGTCTGCTGCTCTTTGAGCGGCGTGCGGTCCCAGAACTCCACGTGGAACTGAATAATGCGCACCGCCTGATAGCTACCGCCCACCGACCATGCCGGTTCGCCCTGATCGGCAGTGACCCACACCACCTCCTTCATGAGCGCGCTATCGTGGCTGTCCGGGTTGGCCGTGCCGTCCTTGAAGCCCAGCAGGTTCACCGGGGTCTCTTTCCCTTTGCTGCGGGCGGCGTGGTCAGAGATAAACCCTTCCCGCTTCCAGCGCACGCTCAGCAGATCCGGCGTGTGCTTAATGATGTCGCGCAGGGCGTGGATTACCGTGTCCTGCGTATTGGCGCAAATCTGCAGAAGCAGATCGCCGTGGCAGAGGGCGGCGTCCAGGGAATCATTCGGGAAACGCGTCATTTTTTGCAGCGCTTTCGGCTTCTGTTTTGCCAGCCCGTAGCGCGCGTCAAACAGCGATTCTCCCAGCGAAACGGTTATGGTCAGGTTATCCGGGGCAATGAATGGCCCCAGAATGCCGGAGTCCATTGGCGGCAGACGCGGGTTCGGCGTATCGGGCGCCGGTCCACCGGCGGTCAGAAACGCGATGCGCGTCGTCAGCAGGCGGAACAGGCGTTCCAGATCGGCTTTATCGCTGGCCAGCGAATCAAAGGCCACCAGCATCATCGACGCCTGCTGCGGCGTCAGAATGCCCGCCTGATGCTCGCCATAAAACGGCTGCGTCTCCATGCGGGCGTTGGGTGACAGCGTGCCGGGCGCGCTTTGCGGTTTCGCCGCGTGCGCCACCGGACACCCGCCAGCCAGAGCAAGCGCGCCCCCGAGCGCCCCCACCCCTTTTAACAACCGACGACGGGAAGGCTCAGCCACGTCGTTCTCGTTATGCTTATTCATCGTGCTTAGTCCAGACCCAGTACGCCACGCAGCAGGGAGAGATCTTCCGCCAGGGCGGTAATCGGGCCTTTCAGCGCGTTACGGTCGGCATCGGTCAGCTTATCGTAGGTCTCAAACCCGTCTTTGGTGCGGTACTTCGCCAGGATGGTGTCGACTTTTTTGAAGTTGGCGTCCACCTTGGCCAGCAGCTCGCCGTTCTCTTTCTGCAGCTGAGGACGCAGCAGGTTAACAATTTTCTGCGCGCCGTCGACGTTTGCCTGGAAGTCCCACAGGTCGGTATGGCTGTAGCGATCTTCTTCGCCGCTGATTTTGCTCGCGGCCACTTCTTCAATCAGACCGGCCGCGCCGCCCACCACTTTAGACGGCGGGAAGGCCAGCTCGCTGATGCGCTTTTGCAGCTCCAGCACGTCGCTGTTCAGCTGCTCAGCGTATTTCTCCATCCCTTTGGTGGAGTTGTCGCCAAACAGGGCTTTTTCCAGTCGGTGGAAGCCGGTAAATTTCGGATCGGCGGCCTTCTGCTCGTAATCGTCCTCACGGGCATCGATGCTGCCATCGAGGTCAGAGAACAGCTCGGCAATCGGCTCGATGCGCTCGTAGTGCTGACGGGTTGGCGCATAGAGGGATTTCGCTTTTTCGATATCCCCGGCCTTCACCGCATCGGTAAAGGCTTTGGTTGCCGTCGCCAGCTCCGCCGTCTCTTTCGTGACGTACGCCTTATACGCGGTAATTGCATCGCCCAGGCTCAGCACCGCAGCGCCTTTCGCCGCATCGGCCGTCGCTTCACCTTTGACGATGAGCTTCCCTTTCGGGTTGGTCAGCAGGCCGCAGGTCATCTCATACTCGCCCGGCTGCAGGTTGGCGGTCATCTTCTGGCTAAAGCCAGGGGCGATATTTTCACGCTCTTCCACCACCAGAACGCCTTTCAGGATCTCCCACTCCAGCGCCTTCTGGCTGTGGTTCTGAATAATAAACTGGGTTTTACCGCTGTTCACCGTGAGGGTCATCGGCTCACACTGCTTGTCGTTGACGGTGACCTTAACCTGTGGAACATCCGCGCCCCAGGCGGAGAAAGCAGAAGCGAACAGCGCGGCAATGCCTGCGCATAACGCACTACGACGGAACTGAATTGCCATGACTCTTCCCTTTAAAAGTATGTTGTCACTAAATCAAAAATTACGGCGCAACGCGCGACGCCTGCGTGCCGGTACGCGGCGGCATTGCGAACAGCACCAGCGCCGGAACCAGATAAATAAAGTACATCGCCACTTCGCTGACGCTCGGCGTTTCCTGATAGCCGAAGATACCTTCGAGCAGGGTGCCGGTCAGAGAGTGCGTGGAGAGAACGTTGCTGAGGTCAAACGCCACGTCCTGGAAGTGGTTCCACAGGCCCGCTTCATGGAAGGCGCGAATCGCCCCCGCCGCCAGACCCGCGGCCACCAGCAGAATAAACAGGCTGGTCCACTTGAAGAAGGCGCCCAGATTCAGGCGGATACCGCCCCAGTACAGCAGGAAACCGAGCACCACGGCCGTGGCGAGGCCCAGCACGGCCCCCAGCGGCGGCCAGATCCCCACATCCTGCTGAAACGCCGCCAGCAGGAAGAAAACAGACTCCAGCCCTTCACGCGCGACGGCGAAAAAGACCATCATAATGAGCGCCCAGCCGTGGTTGTTCCCCTTCTGCAGCGCGTTATCCACCGCCTGCTCCAGCTGCACCTTCACGTTACGCGAGACTTTACGCATCCAGAACACCATCCAGGTGAGGATCACCACCGCAATCACGGCGACGATACCTTCAAACAGCTCCTGCTCTTTCTGCGGGAACTCGCCGGTGGTTTCGTTAATGAGAATGCCCAGGCCCAGGCAGAGCGCCGCGGCAAGGAATACGCCGACCCACATGACGCCAATCCAGCGCCCGCGCTGGGTTCGCTTCAGATAACTGGCGATGAGGCTCACGATAAGGGCGGCTTCGAGCCCTTCACGTAACATAATGAGAAATGGAACAAACATGCCGACACCTTAAATGTTTATCGCGGTCAACTGATGCAAAGAAAGGTAAATTCTTGTGATAGTGATTATCATTACGACGGAAAGAAAAACAAGCGAAATGTGCGGTGTTTTGATGACGAGTTGTAAACGCAAAGCCTGATAATAGTGACGTACGTAACGTTCAGGTTTATAAGTTATAACGAAAATGCCCATTTACGCTGATTCAGGGCTGTGGCTAAATATCCGCCTCACAACCTAACTGAAAATAAACCATGTTTAAAATTGTCCATTTCCTGCTGGCGCTGGTGATTATTCTTGCGCTCGCCTGGCTTACGAGTTTTGACCGCCGGAAAATTCGGGTTCGTTTTGTTTTACAGCTGATTGTTATTGAAATTGCGCTGGCGTTCTTTTTCCTGCACGCCGAAAGCGGGTTATTCCTGATTAAATACGTCTCAGGATTTTTTGAGTCACTGCTCAAATTTGCTGGCGAAGGCACCAATTTCGTCTTTGGCGGTATGGGTGAAAAAGGGCTGGCGTTCATTTTCCTCGGCGTGCTTTGTCCGATTATTTTTATTTCCGCGCTGATCGGTATTCTTCAGCACTGGCGGATCCTGCCAATTTTTATTCGGGTAATCGGTACGCTGCTGTCAAAACTGAACGGTATGGGCAAGCTGGAATCCTTTAACGCGGTGAGCTCGCTGATCCTCGGCCAGTCGGAAAACTTCATTGCCTACAAAGGCGTGCTGGGCGATCTCTCCTCGCGTCGTCTGTTCACCATGGCGGCCACGGCCATGTCGACAGTCTCCCTGTCGATTGTCGGGGCGTATATGACCATGCTCGACGCCAAATATGTCGTCGCGGCGCTGATTCTCAACATGTTCAGCACCTTTATTATCCTCTCAGTCATCAACCCGGCGCGCCCGGAAGCGGAACCGGATGTTAAGCTCGAAAAACTGCATGAATCCCAGAGCTTCTTCGAGATGCTCGGCGAGTATATTCTGGCCGGTTTTAAAGTAGCGATGATTATTCTGGCGATGCTGATTGGCTTTATCGCGCTTATTAGCGCCGTTAATGCCCTCTTCTCCAGCGTATTTGGCATGAGCTTCCAGCAGATCCTGGGCTATGTATTTTATCCCCTGGCGTGGCTGGTAGGGATTCCGCTGAGCGATGCCTTAAACGCGGGCAGCATAATGGCGACCAAGCTGGTGGCGAATGAATTTGTGGCGATGATTGAGCTGCAAAAAATAGCGCACCAGATGTCCCCGCGCGGGCTGGGGATTTTATCCGTCTTCCTCGTCTCGTTCGCGAACTTTGCCTCCATCGGCATCGTGGCCGGGGCGATTAAGGGCCTGAACGAGCAGCAGGGTAACGTGGTATCGCGTTTCGGGCTGCGTCTGGTGTACGGCGCGACGCTGGTGAGTTTGCTGTCGGCGAGCTTTGCGGGGTTGGTGCTCTGATGCAATGCCGGGTGGCGCGCAGCGATCCCGGCCTACAAAACAACAACGGCGGGAATTCCCGCCGTTTTCATTAAAACTGCACGCACACCGGCTGATCGACACGCATCACCGACTCCTGCGCGAAGCGGGACTTATAAATCCCGCGTAACGCTTCGATGTTCTTCTCGCTCTGCGCATCTTTACCGTGGATCAGCATCAGCGCCTTGCTCGGCTCGCGCGCCACTTTTCCGTCGTTCCCCAGCCACTGCCCGCGGGCATCAAACACCGTTAAGCCATCGCGAAAGCGCGGCGTCACGTCCTGGTCAACAAACTGCTGCCACTCGTTGCTGGTAATCTGCGCCCCGGCAGGACGGTTTAAGCCGAAATAGAGCGTGGTTTGCTGCATCTGGCTATCCGCTTTGCAGGTCTCCACCGCCGCGTGTTGCGATGGCGCGCTGCAGCCCGCCAGCATCAATAATGCCGCCGCCATTAACCCTGTTTTGATTGTCATGCTTCGCTATCCTCATTGTTATAAGCACATGGATATCACAGGAAAAGACAGATTTTGGCAAGAAAAAAGCCGGGTGCGCTTGCGCTTACCCGGCCTACGGTTTTCCGTGGGAAAAATTATTCCGGCTGCAGCTTAGACGGCGGCGCGGAGTGGTAATGCGCGTCGGCTTCCGCAAAGCGTTTCTGCATGGAGGCAGACGGTGCTTTACCCAGCAGGCTGAAGACCACGATACCGATGCTGCCGAAGATGAAGCCAGGAATGATTTCGTACAGGCCCAGCCAGGCGAACTGTTTCCAGACGATAACGGTCACCGCACCGATAATCATCCCCGCCAGCGCGCCGTTACGGGTCATACGGGACCACATGACGGAGAACAGGACGACCGGACCAAACGCCGCACCGAAGCCCGCCCACGCGTAGCTCACGAGACCCAGCACGCGGTTTTCCGGGTTGGCCGCCAGCGCAATCGCCACCAGCGCCACCAGCAGCACCATAAAGCGCCCTACCCACACCAGCTCTTTCTGGCTCGCGTTTTTACGCAGGAAGGCCTTATAGAGATCTTCAGTGATTGCACTGGAGCAGACCAGCAGCTGACAGCTCAGGGTGGACATCACCGCCGCCAGGATCGCAGAGAGCAGAATACCGGCAATCCACGGGTTAAACAGAATCTGCGCCAGTTCGATGAACACGCGCTCGGCGTTCTGGTTCACCGCGCCCGCCTGCGCCGGGTTGTTATTAAAGTAGGCGATACCGAAGAAGCCGACCGCACACGCGCCCGCCAGACACAGAATCATCCACGTCATGCTGATGCGACGCGCATGAACGATGGTGTGATGAGAATCCGCCGCCATAAAGCGCGCCAGAATGTGCGGCTGACCGAAGTAGCCCAGACCCCAGCCCATCAGGGAGACGATGGCGACAAAGTTCAGCCCTTTCAGCATGTCGACGTTTTCAATGCTCTTCTGCTTGATCACTTCCAGCGATTCGCCAAAGCCGCCAACGGTGAAAATCACAATCACCGGGGTCAGGATCAGGGCAAAGATCATCAGACTCGCCTGCACGGTGTCGGTCCAGCTTACCGCCAGGAACCCGCCCACGAAGGTATAGAGGATGGTCGCCGCCGCACCGGCCCACAGGGCGGTTTCATAGCTCATGCCGAAGGTGCTTTCGAACAGGCGCGCGCCCGCCACGATGCCGGAGGCACAGTAGATGGTAAAGAACAGGAGGATAACCACGGCAGAGATAATGCGCAGAATGCGGCTGTTATCTTCAAAGCGTCCGGTGAAGTAGTCCGGCAGCGTCAGGGCATTATTGTTAGCCTCGGTATGCACGCGCAGACGGCCCGCCACCAGCTTCCAGTTGATCCACGCGCCCACGGTCAGACCGATGGCGATCCAGCTTTCCGAGATACCGGAGATAAAAATCGCACCCGGCAGACCCATCAGCAGCCATCCGCTCATGTCCGATGCGCCCGCGGAGAGTGCGGTCACCATCGGGCCTAAACTGCGTCCGCCCAGAATGTAGTCGTCAAAGTTTTTCGTGGAACGCCACGCCAAAAACCCTATCAGGATCATGCCAAAAATATAAACGAGAAATGTCACCAGCATCGGTGTGCTAATTGCCATTCAAATTCTCCAAAAGTGTCGAGCGACAACCATCCGGGTTGCCTTGTTATATGATCACCGGAACGAGGTGACGGTATCTTGTGTTTCGGTTGGGCGCGCTATCCTGCCGTATGCGCCCTCCGCTGACAAACGATTTAACACTGCATTTACATCAATTTCATCCCCGGTTTGATACGAGTTTCCTATAGGTTGCACTCGCTCACGCTTTTACGGGTTGCACCTTTGAAAAGTGTTAACTCCCGCATAAAACCAGGCTTTCCGCGACAAAGCCAGCACGTTTTTCCAGCTAACCATTCGTTAACAATCCATTCATTTTCTGGGTTGCAAACCAGGTCACATTTAACACGGTTGCACAAAGTTGCAACATGGTGGATATTTCACGCTAACGACCAAACACGATGAAAGCACAACAGGAGCTTTGGCATGGGTATGACCACCATGGGGGTTAAGCTGGATGACGCGACCCGCGAACGGATTAAGACCGCAGCAACCCGCATTGATCGCACGCCGCACTGGTTAATTAAGCAGGCGATTTTTAACTATCTCGAAAGACTCGAGAGCGACGAGGGCCTGCCGGAGCTGCCTGCCCTGCTCGCCGGTGCCGCCAATGAAAGCGAAGACGCGCCAGCCGCTGGCGACGAGAGCCATCAGCCGTTCCTCGAATTCGCCGAGCAGATCCTCCCGCAGTCCGTCAGCCGCGCCGCCATCACCGGTGCGTACCGTCGCGCCGAAACCGACGCCGTACCGATGCTGCTGGAACAGGCCCGTCTGCCGGAAGCTATTGCCGCACAGGCGCACAGCCTGGCGTACCAGCTGGCTGACAAACTGCGTAACCAGAAAACCGCCACCGGCCGCGCCGGAATGGTCCAGGGTCTGTTGCAGGAGTTTTCCCTCTCCTCACAGGAAGGCGTGGCGCTGATGTGCCTGGCGGAAGCGCTGCTGCGTATTCCGGATAAAGCCACCCGCGACGCGCTGATCCGCGACAAAATCAGCAACGGCAACTGGCATTCGCACATTGGCCGCAGCCCGTCGCTGTTCGTCAACGCCGCGACCTGGGGCCTGCTGTTCACCGGCAAACTGGTCTCGACCCATAACGAAGCCAACCTGTCCCGCTCCCTGAACCGCATCATCGGCAAGAGCGGCGAGCCGCTGATCCGCAAAGGCGTGGACATGGCGATGCGTCTGATGGGCGAGCAGTTCGTCACCGGGGAAACCATTGCCGAAGCGCTGGCGAACGCCCGCAAGCTGGAAGATAAAGGTTTCCGCTACTCCTACGACATGCTGGGCGAAGCGGCGCTGACCGCCGCCGACGCGCAGGCCTACATGGTTTCTTACCAGCAGGCGATCCACGCCATCGGTAAAGCGTCCAACGGTCGCGGTATTTATGAAGGCCCGGGCATCTCCATTAAGCTTTCCGCCCTGCACCCGCGCTACAGCCGCGCGCAGTACGATCGGGTAATGGAAGAGCTCTACCCGCGCCTGAAGTCCCTGACCCTGCTGGCGCGCCAGTATGATATCGGCATCAACATCGACGCCGAAGAGGCCGACCGTCTGGAGATCTCCCTCGATCTGCTGGAAAAACTGTGCTTCGAACCGGAGCTGGCGGGCTGGAACGGCATTGGCTTCGTGATCCAGGCCTACCAGAAGCGCTGCCCGTTCGTCATTGATTACCTGATTGACCTGGCCAGCCGCAGCCGCCGTCGCCTGATGATCCGCCTGGTGAAAGGGGCCTACTGGGACAGCGAAATCAAACGCGCCCAGATGGAAGGGCTGGAAGGCTATCCGGTCTACACCCGCAAGGTCTACACCGACGTCTCTTACCTCGCCTGCGCGAAAAAGCTGCTCGGCGTGCCGAACCTGATCTATCCGCAGTTCGCCACCCACAACGCCCACACCCTGGCGGCCATTTACAGCCTGGCCGGGCAGAACTACTACCCGGGCCAGTACGAATTCCAGTGCCTGCACGGCATGGGTGAACCGCTGTACGAGCAGGTGACCGGTAAAGTGGCGGACGGCAAGCTTAACCGCCCGTGCCGCATTTATGCCCCGGTAGGCACCCACGAAACCCTGCTGGCATATCTGGTGCGTCGCCTGCTGGAAAACGGCGCGAACACCTCCTTCGTTAACCGCATCGCCGACACCACGCTGCCGCTCGACGAGCTGGTCGCCGATCCGGTGCAGGCCGTTGAGAAGATGGCGGCGCAGGAAGGCCAGATTGGCCTGCCGCATCCGAAGATTGCCCTGCCGCGCGAGCTGTACGGCAAGGGTCGCGTCAACTCGGCGGGGCTGGATCTCGCCAACGAACACCGTCTGGCGTCCCTCTCCTCTGCCCTGCTCAACAGCGCGCTGCAGAAGTGGCAGGCGAAACCGATGCTGGAGCAGCCCGTTGCTGACGGCGACATGCAGCCGGTCATCAACCCGGCGGAGCCAAAAGACATCGTCGGCTACGTGCGTGAAGCCACCGATGCGGAAGTGGATCAGGCGCTGGACAGCGCGGTGAATAACGCCCCTATCTGGTTCGCCACCCCGCCGCAGGAGCGTGCCGCCATTCTGGAACGCGCGGCGGTGCTGATGGAAGACCAGATGCAGTCGCTCATCGGCATTCTGGTGCGCGAAGCGGGTAAAACCTTCAGCAACGCCATCGCCGAAGTGCGCGAGGCGGTCGACTTCCTGCACTACTACGCCGGTCAGGTGCGCGATGATTTCGACAACGAAACCCACCGTCCGCTCGGCCCGGTCGTCTGTATCAGCCCGTGGAACTTCCCGCTGGCGATCTTCACCGGCCAGATTGCCGCCGCCCTGGCCGCTGGCAACAGCGTGCTGGCAAAACCGGCAGAGCAGACCCCGCTGATTGCCGCACAGGGCATCAACATTCTTCTGGAAGCCGGCGTACCGGCGGGCGTGGTCCAGCTGCTGCCGGGCCGCGGTGAAACCGTGGGCGCCAAACTGACCTCCGATAACCGCGTGCGCGGCGTGATGTTTACCGGTTCGACCGAAGTGGCCTCGCTGCTGCAGCGCAATATTGCCACCCGTCTGGATGCGCAGGGTCGTCCTACTCCGCTCATCGCGGAAACCGGCGGCATGAACGCCATGATCGTTGACTCATCCGCGCTCACCGAGCAGGTGGTGGTCGACGTGCTGGCCTCCGCGTTCGACAGCGCAGGTCAGCGCTGCTCCGCCCTGCGCGTGCTGTGCCTGCAGGATGACGTGGCGGACCACACCCTTAAAATGCTGCGCGGCGCGATGGCCGAATGCCGCATGGGCAACCCGGGCCGTCTCACCACCGACATCGGGCCGGTGATCGATGCGGAAGCCAAAGCCAATATTGAAAACCACATTCAGGCCATGCGCGCGAAAGGCCGTCCGGTGTTCCAGGCGGTGCGAGACAACAGCGAAGACGCCCGCGAGTGGCGTTCCGGCACCTTTGTGCCGCCTACGCTTATCGAGCTGGCGAGCTTCGACGAGCTGAAAAAAGAGGTCTTCGGTCCGGTGCTGCACGTGGTGCGCTACAACCGTAACAACCTCAACGAGCTGGTTGAGCAGATCAACGCCTCCGGCTATGGCCTGACGCTCGGCGTGCATACCCGTATCGACGAGACCATCGCGCAGGTGACCGGCAGCGCCAAAGTAGGCAACCTGTACGTCAACCGCAACATGGTGGGCGCGGTCGTGGGCGTGCAGCCGTTCGGCGGTGAAGGCCTCTCCGGCACAGGTCCGAAAGCGGGCGGTCCGCTCTACCTGTACCGTCTGCTGGCGAACCGTCCTGAGAACGCGCTGGGCGTTACCCTGGCGCGTCAGGATGCGGAGTATCCGGTGGATGCGCAGCTGAAAACCGTGCTGACCCAGCCGCTGGACGCGCTGATTAAGTGGGCTGATAATCGTCCAGAGCTGCGTGCGATTGCGCAGCAGTATGGCGAGCTGGCACAGGCCGGTACGCAGCGTCTGCTGCCGGGGCCGACCGGCGAGCGCAATACCTGGACGCTGATGCCGCGCGAGCGCGTTCTGTGCGTGGCGGATAACGAGCAGGACGCGCTGGTACAGCTGGCCGCCGCGATGGCCACCGGGTGTGAAGTGCTGTGGCCGGACGATGCGCTGCATCGCGATCTCACCAAACAGCTGCCGAAAGCGGTCTCGGCCCGCATTCACTTCGCGAAAGCCGATGCGCTGCTGACGCAGCCGTTTGATGCCGTGATTTATCACGGTGATTCTGACCAGCTGCGCGAGCTGTGCGAGCAGGTTGCGGCCCGCAGCGGGGCGATTGTTTCGGTGCAGGGCTTCGCGCGCGGCGAAACCAACCTGCTGCTGGAACGCCTGTACGTGGAGCGCTCGCTCAGCGTCAACACCGCTGCAGCGGGCGGTAACGCCAGCCTGATGACCATCGGTTAATCGTGTAAACTCTCCCCGGTGGCGCTACGCTTACCGGGGCTACAAAACAACCGTAGGCCGGATAAGCGCAGCGCATCCGGCTTTTTTACACGGAGGGGATGATGAAAAGAGTATTTTTCGCAGGCGCAGCGCTGCTGCTGAGCGCCAGCGCGCTGGCCGACGAGTGCGACAAAGCGACCACCCAGCTTGAGCTGAATACCTGTAGCGCGCAGCAGTATCAGGCTGCCGACAAAAAGCTCAACCAGACCTATCAGGCCGCCGTCAAGCGTGCGGAAGCCCCTCAGCGCGAGCTGCTGAAAAAGGCGCAGCAGGCCTGGATTGCCCTGCGCGACGCGGACTGTGCGTTTATCGGTTCGGGGACGGAAGGCGGCAGCGTTCAGCCGATGATCGTGAATCAGTGCCTGGCGGAGAAAACCGTGGAGCGCGAGGCGTTTCTGGCCTCGCTGATGCAGTGTGAAGAGGGCGACTTAAGCTGCCCTCTCCCACCAGGGAACTAGCGCAAGCGGATCCCTTCGATAATCATCCGCTGCACGTTCTCCAGGGTGCTGTGGAAAAACGCTTCGTCCTGGAGCGTTTTACCGGTCACCGCCTCGACCTGGGCCGCAAAGTCAGCGTAATGCTGGGTGGAGGCCCAAATCATAAAGATCAGATGATGCGGATCGACCGGGGCCAGCTTTCCGCTGGCCACCCATCCGGCAATAATGGCCGACTTATCGTCCACCAGCTGTTTTAAATCTCCGGTCAGCTCCGCCTGCAACAGCGGCGCCCCCTGCAGCATCTCAAGACAAAACAGCCGTGATGCCTGCGGGTAATCGCGCGACACCTCCAGCTTCAGGCGTATGTACTCTTTGATCGCCACCAGCGGGGCCAGCTCCTCGCGGAACGCTTTCAGCGGCGCCAGCCAGATATCGAGGATCTGCTGCATCACCGCGACATAGAGCGCCTCTTTCGACGGGTAATAGTAGAGCAGATTGGTTTTGGATACCCCGGACTGCTCCGCCACCTGCTCCAGGCGCGTGCCGTGAATGCCAAACTGCGAAAAGGTCTCCAGCGCCGCGCTGAGGATCGCCTGCTTCTTGGCGCTCACCGCCTGCGAACGTTTACCTGGTGTTTTCACTGCGCCTTGTGTCATTCCCGCTCTCCTTATTCTGCGTTGCCCTCAGCATAGCAAAACCCCCGTCTCGCCACGACATCCTGCACCCCGATCGCGCATGAATGCCTGTTTTCTGTGCAATGTTTTTGACCAGTTAGTCCACATTTAATCACATCAAACCACCAACCTCTGATTAACACATTAATAATACTGCCATTTTCAAAACTGGCACTGCCTTTGCAAAAACACCGTTACACCTGCGACGTAATGAAGAGAGGTTCGTGATGAAAATTGGCGTATTTGTACCCATCGGCAACAACGGCTGGCTTATCTCGACCACTGCACCGCAATACATGCCGACCTTTGAGCTGAATAAAGCCATCGTGCAGAAAGCGGAGCACTACCATTTCGACTTTGCGCTTTCGATGATCAAGCTGCGCGGCTTCGGCGGCAAAACCGAATTCTGGGATCACAACCTGGAGTCCTTCACCCTGATGGCCGGGCTGGCCGCGGTCACCTCGCGGATCCAGATCTACGCCACCGCAGCCACCCTCACCCTGCCCCCGGCGATCGTGGCACGCATGGCCTCCACCATCGACTCCATCTCCGGCGGACGCTTTGGCGTCAACCTGGTGACCGGCTGGCAAAAACCGGAGTACGAGCAGATGGGTCTCTGGCCGGGCGACGATTACTTCTCTCGCCGCTACGACTACCTGACCGAGTACGTGCAGGTCCTCCGCGACCTGTGGGGTACCGGTAAAAGCGATTTCAAGGGCGACTTCTTCACCATGAACGACTGCCGCGTCAGCCCGCAGCCGTCGGTGCCGATGAAGGTGATTTGCGCCGGGCAGAGCGACGCGGGAATGGAATTCTCGGCGAAATACGCCGACTTCAACTTCTGCTTCGGTAAAGGGGTTAACACGCCTGCCGCCTTCGCCCCGACCGCCGCGCGCATGAAAGAGGCCGCCGACAAAACCGGGCGCGACGTGGGCTCCTACGTGCTGTTTATGGTGATTGCCGACGAAACCGACGACGCCGCGCGCGCGAAATGGGAGCGCTATAAGGACGGTGCCGACGAGGAGGCCCTGAGCTGGCTCACCGAGCAGAGCCAGAAGGACACCCGCTCCGGGGCGGATACCAACGTTCGCCAGATGGCCGACCCGACCTCCGCCGTCAATATCAACATGGGCACGCTGGTCGGCTCGTACGCCAGCGTCGCCAGAATGCTCGATGAAGTGGCGGCCGTTCCCGGTGCAGAAGGCGTCCTGCTGACCTTCGACGATTTCCTCACCGGCGTGGAAACCTTCGGCGAGCGCATCCAGCCGCTGATGCAGTGCCGCGCCCACATCCCTGTCGTCACGAAGGAGGTAGCGTAATGACAACCCTTAACGCACGCCCGGAAGCCATCACCTTCGCGCCCCAGCAAAGCGCACTGATCGTGGTGGACATGCAAAACGCCTACGCCAGCCAGGGCGGCTATCTGGATCTGGCGGGGTTCGACGTCTCCGCCACCCGGCCTGTGATTGAGAACATTAAAACCGCCGTCGCCGCCGCGCGCGCTGCGGGCATGCTTATCATCTGGTTCCAGAACGGCTGGGATGACCAGTACGTTGAGGCCGGTGGCCCCGGTTCACCGAACTTCCACAAGTCGAACGCCCTGAAAACCATGCGCAAGCGTCCCGAACTGCAGGGCAAGCTGCTGGCAAAAGGCGGCTGGGATTATCAGCTGGTGGATGAGCTGGTCCCGCAGGCGGGTGATATCGTCCTGCCGAAACCGCGCTACAGCGGCTTTTTCAACACCCCGCTCGACAGCCTGCTGCGCAGCCGGGGCATTCGCCATCTGGTCTTCACCGGCATTGCCACCAACGTCTGCGTGGAGTCGACCCTGCGCGACGGCTTTTTCCTCGAGTATTTCGGCGTGGTGCTGGAAGACGCGACCCATCAGGCCGGGCCGGATTTCGCCCAGAAGGCGGCCCTGTTCAATATCGAAACCTTTTTTGGCTGGGTCAGTAACGTTGCGGAGTTCTGCGACGCCCTGACTCCTCCGCTCGCCCGTATCGCCTGAGGAGACGCACGATGCCGAAATCCGTAATCATCCCGCCGGGCACCAGCACGCCCATCGCCCCGTTTGTTCCCGGCACGCTCGCCGACGGCGTGGTGTATGTCTCCGGCACGCTGCCGTTTGATAAAGACAACAACGTGGTGTTTATCAACGACCCAAAGGCGCAAACCCGCCACGTGCTGGAGACGATCAAAACCGTGATCGAAACGGCGGGTGGCACGATGGAAGACGTGACCTTCAACAGCATCTTTATTACCGACTGGAAAAACTACGCCGCGATTAACGAAATCTACGCGGAGTTCTTCCCCGGCGATAAGCCGGCCCGGTTCTGCATTCAGTGCGGGCTGGTGAAGCCGGACGCGCTGGTTGAGATCGCCACCGTTGCGCACATCGCGAAGTGAGGCAGGCATGAAACTTTCCGTCTCACCGCCCCCGTATGAGGGTGCGCCCGTGGTGGTCCTTATTGCCGGTCTCGGCGGCAGCGGCAGCTACTGGCTGCCCCAGCTGGCCGCGCTGGAACCGGAGTATCAGGTGGTGTGCTATGACCAGCGCGGAACGGGCACTAACCCCGACGCCCTGCCGGAAGGCTACAGCCTGGCACAGATGGCGGACGAACTGGCCCAGGCGCTGGCTGACGCCGGGATCGCGCGCTACAGCATCGTCGGCCACGCGCTGGGGGCGCTGGTCGGCCTGCAGCTGGCCCTCGACCGCCCCGACGCCCTCACCGCGCTGGTGTGCGTCAACGGCTGGTTGACCCTCAACGCGCATACCCGCCGCTGCTTTCAGATCCGCGAGCGCCTGCTGCATTACGGCGGCCCGCAGGCGTGGGTTGAGGCGCAGCCGCTGTTTCTCTACCCGGCAGACTGGATGGCCGCTCGCGCCCCCCGTCTGGAGGCCGAAGAAGCGCTGGCGCTGGCCCATTTCCAGGGAAAAGCCAACCTGCTGCACCGGCTCAGCGCCCTGAAAAAGGCTGACTTCAGCCGCCATGCGGCGCGCATTCGCTGCCCGGTCCAGATCATCTGTTCCGCCGACGACATGCTGGTGCCCTCTGTCTGCTCGTCTGAGCTGCAGGCGGCCATCCCGCACAGCCACAGCGCGGTGATGCGTCAGGGCGGCCATGCCTGCAACGTCACCGAGCCGGAAACCTTCAACACCCTGCTGCTGAACGGGCTGGCCAGCCTGCTGCACAGTCATGAACCCGCTTTATAAGGAGCCTTAATGAGCGAAGCCATTACCCCCGCCGCGCTGGAAACCCTGTTCACTGGCGCCCGCACCCATAACGGCTGGCAGGATATTGCCGTCACCGACGAGACGCTGCGCGAAATCTACGACCTGATGAAATGGGGGCCAACCTCGGCCAACTGCTCCCCGGCACGGATTGTGTTTGTGCGAAGCGCGGAGGGAAAAGAGAAGCTGCGCCCGGCGCTCTCCAGCGGCAACCTGGAGAAAACGCTCACCGCTCCGGTCACGGCGATTGTCGCCTGGGACAGTGAATTCTACGAGCGCCTGCCTGAACTGTTCCCGCACGGCGATGCCAGAAGCTGGTTTACCGCAAGCCCCGCGCTGGCGGAAGAGACCGCCTTTCGCAACAGCTCGCTGCAGGCCGCGTACATGATTTTCGCCTGTCGCGCGCTGGGGCTGGACACCGGCCCGATGTCGGGCTTTGACCGACAAAAGGTCGACGAGGCCTTTTTCACCGGCACGACGCTTAAAAGCAATCTTCTGATCAACATTGGCTACGGCGACCCGGGCAAACTTTACGGGCGCCTGCCGCGCCTGACCTTCGACGATGCCTGCGGGCTGGCGTAAGGAGCGATCATGACGACACCGGATAAGCAAACCTTTCGCGACGCCATGGCCTGCGTTGGCGCGGCGGTGAATATCATCACCACCGACGGTCCGGCGGGGATGGCAGGCTTCACCGCCAGCGCGGTATGCAGCGTCACAGATTCACCGCCCACCCTGCTGGTGTGCCTGAACCGCGGCGCGTCCGTCTGGCCGACGTTCAGCGAGAACCGCACGCTGTGCGTCAATACCCTCAGCGCCGGACAGGAGCCGCTCTCAAACCTGTTTGGCGGCAAAACGCCAATGGAAGAACGCTTCGCCGCCGCCCGCTGGCAGGCGGGCGACACCGGATGTCCGCGTCTGGAGGATGCGCTGGCCTCGTTTGACTGCCGCATCAGCCAGGTGGTGAGCGTTGGCACCCATGACATTTTGTTCTGCGACATCGTTTCGATTATTCGCCACCCGGCGCCGCAAGGGCTGGTGTGGTTTGACCGCGGCTACCACGCGCTGATGCGACCCGCCTGTTAAGGCGCTCTAAGGAGACAGACCATGTTCGGATTTCCCCACTGGCAGTTGAAATCGACCTCCACAGAAGCTGGCGTGGTCGCGCCGGATGAACGCCTCCCGCTCGGGCAGACGATGGTGATGGGCGTCCAGCACGCGGTCGCCATGTTTGGCGCCACGGTGCTAATGCCGATGCTGATGGGACTCGATCCCAACCTCTCGATTCTGATGTCCGGTATCGGCACCCTGCTGTTCTTTTTTGTCACCGGCGGGCGCGTGCCCAGCTATCTCGGCTCCAGCGCCGCCTTTGTCGGGGTGGTCATCGCCACCACCGGGTTTAACGGCCAGGGAATCAACCCCAACCTGAGCGTGGCCCTCGGCGGCATCATCGCCTGCGGTCTGGTGTATACCCTGATTGGTCTGGTGGTGATGAAGATCGGCACGCGCTGGATCGAACGCATGATGCCCCCCGTCGTCACCGGCGCGGTAGTAATGGCGATCGGTCTGAACCTTGCGCCGATTGCGGTGAAAAGCGTCTCCGGCTCGCCCTTTGAAAGCTGGATGGCCGTCGTGACCGTGCAGTGCATCGGTCTGGTGGCGGTCTTTACGCGGGGCATGATCCAGCGGCTGCTGATCCTGGTCGGGTTGATTGTCGCCTGTCTGGTATATGCCCTGCTGGCAAACGTTTTTGGTCTCGGCAAGCCGGTTGATTTTACCCTGCTGCATCAGGCCGCCTGGTTCGGCCTGCCGCAGATCACCTCCCCCACCTTTAACACCCAGGCGATGATGCTCATCGCCCCCGTCGCCGTTATCCTGGTGGCGGAAAACCTGGGTCACCTGAAGGCGGTCGCGGGGATGACCGGACGCAGCATGGACCCGTACATGGGCCGCGCGTTCGTCGGCGACGGGCTGGCGACCATGCTCTCCGGTTCCGTGGGCGGCAGCGGCGTTACCACCTATGCCGAGAATATCGGCGTGATGGCGGTGACCAAAGTCTATTCGACGCTGGTCTTCGTGGCGGCGGCGGTGATGGCGATGCTGCTCGGCTTCTCGCCGAAATTCGGCGCGCTGATCCATACCATTCCGTCACCGGTCATCGGCGGGGCATCAATCGTGGTGTTTGGGCTGATCGCCGTGGCCGGGGCGCGCATCTGGGTGCAGCATCGCGTCGACCTTAGTCAGAATGGCAACCTGATTATGGTGGCGGTCACGCTGGTGCTGGGCGCGGGCGATTTTGCCCTGACGCTGGGCGGGTTTACGATCGGCGGGATTGGCACGGCGACCTTCGGCGCGATCCTGCTTAACGCCCTGCTGAGCCGCCGGAAAAGGGATGTGGCACAAGGGGAAGCCATCACCCCGTCCACCTGATATGTGTTTCACTTTCTTGCCGGGTGACGCTACGCTTACCCGGCCTACAGTTGGAATGTAGGCCCGCGCAAGCGTAGCGCCGCCGGGCGAAACGGGCAGCGTGCGCGTTGTTAGCTATCTGCACCTTGTTCAGCACCTACCCCGGCAATCGCCTTACGTCGTTTTTTTAACTTCAACTCGCTCACCAGCACCCCGGCGACAATAAACGCCGCGCCCACCAGGGCCAGCAGCGGCAGACGTTCCCCGGCGAGTCGCCCGAAAATGCCCGCCCAGACCGGCTCGCCGGTGTAGATGACCGTTGCTCGCGTTGGCGATACGCTGCGCTGCGCCCAGTTCATGGTGACCTGGATAATGGCGCTGAAGATACCGAGCCCCAGCGCCACCACGACCAGGCCCGTGGACATCGGCGGCACGGACTCTCCTGCCGGTACCATGGTCGCAAAGGCCACCAGCGAGGCCGTGGCGAGCTGCACCACCGTCACCCGTTTGACGTCGACTTTGCCCGCCCACGCGCTGATCAGAATAATCTCCGCCGCAATGGCAATCGCCCCAATCAGGGTGATGATTTCGCCCTGTCCCAGCGCCAGAAGATTGTTTTCCGGCCCGGCCAGTAAGATCAGGCCGATAAACGCCAGCACGATGCCAATACAGGACATCAGACCCGGCAGCCGCCCCAGGCACAGCCATTGCAGTAGCGGCACCAGCGGCACATACATGGCAGTGATAAACGCGGATTTGCTGCTGGAGATGGTCTGCAATCCCCACGTCTGCAGGCTGTAGCCCATGGCTATCGCCACCCCAATCGCCACGCCCGCCTTAAGCTCTTTCAGCGTCAGACCCCGCAGCGTTTTAAGGGATATTAGCCCCACGGCTAACGCCGCCGTCGCAAAGCGAAGGCCGACAAAGAAGAACGGATCGCTGAGGGTCACCGCGTACTGAACGGCCAGAAACGTCCCGCCCCAAAACATGGTGATGAGAATGAGGATGGCTTCCTGTGGTTTTACGGAGAATTTAAAGCGTGAGACAGACATGCGGCACCAGCAAATGAGAACAATTCTGTAGTGTGCGTTGCCTTTGGTTACAGTTCAATGTTGCAGAAATAAAAAAACCGCCGGGGGAAACCCGGCGGCAGGGAGTCAACCCGGCGAATTACTTATTACCGCCATGGCTGTTTTTCCCCCCTTTCTTGCCAGCCTCAGATGCGCGCTGAGGGTCATTTTTAAAATTCCCCCCGCTATGCTGGCCACCTTTACGGCCTGCTTCTGATGCTCTTTCACGGTCTTCTGCGAAATTACCTGAACCACCACGATGGTTTGCCATCTCTAACCTCCAGAGTGTGAAACATTAGACATCATATTGCATTCAGTAAAAGAGGATTCTTTCACCTCGCGGCTCAAGGACAACGCCTTTATCTGTGCCGCGTGAAACTAAGCTTAGTGGAATGAGGTTATCCGGCAAGCCGAAGGTAATATCCTGCAACATGATCTCAGTCTTTCGGGTGAGATGACGCGGCGGTAATTCATAAGCCTTTCTTATCATTTTAAAAATCCGCACCGGGAAAGTTGTATCATTTTGCTACAAAGCCATTTTTCTCCTCATGTTGTTATAAATCAAATAAATGGCGTTCATTTTTGCAGTCTGGCTGTGATGACATATCTTTAAAAGAGCGCAGCGATCCGCTGTCAGAGAAACCAACGAGGAGTGAAGCAAAATGGCAAAAGTTCTGGTGCTCTATTATTCCATGTATGGACACATTGAAACCATGGCTCACGCGGTAGCAGAAGGTGCAAACAGGGTTGACGGCGTTGAGGTTGTGGTGAAACGCGTACCGGAAACCATGCAGGCGGAAGCCTTCGCGAAAGCCGGGGGAAAAACACAAAACGCCCCGGTCGCCACCCCGCAGGAGCTGGCGGATTATGATGCCATTATCTTCGGCACCCCAACCCGCTTCGGCAATATGTCAGGCCAGATGCGCACCTTCCTCGATCAAACCGGCGGACTTTGGGCATCCGGGGCGCTCTACGGCAAACTCGCCAGCGTATTCAGCTCTACCGGGACCGGCGGCGGTCAGGAGCAGACGATTACCTCAACCTGGACTACCCTTGCTCATCACGGGATGGTGATTGTGCCAATTGGCTACGGCGCGCAGGAGCTGTTTGATATTTCCCAGGTGCGCGGCGGTACGCCGTACGGTGCAACCACCATTGCCGGTGGGGATGGTTCACGCCAGCCAAGCAATGAAGAACTGTCTATCGCCCGCTATCAGGGTGAATACGTCGCGGGTCTGGCCAAAAAACTCAACGGCTAACACCCAACAGGAGGACAACCATGCCAACTCAAGAATCCAAAGCTCACCACGTGGGCGAATGGGCAAGTTTACGCAACACCTCTCCGGAGATTGCCGAAGCTATCTTTGAAGTCGCGAAATACGATGAAAAGCTGGCAGAGCAGATTTGGGAAGAAGGCAACGATGAAGTGCTGGTGCGCGCCTTCGAAAAAACGGACAAAGACTCGCTCTTCTGGGGTGAGCAAACCATCGAACGTAAAAACGTTTAAGTGTTTCCCCCCGCCATTACGCGGGGGGTTCTCTCTTACTTCGCCGCGTTATTCATCACCGCATTGAATTTATCAACAGGACAGAAGCCGTTCGCATCCACCGGGCAGCCCTTCAGCTCCAGCGTCACGCGCTGCGCCGGAGACTGCAGCGACAGCACGCTGGCGTTGCGCAGCTGCTCTGAGCTCTGATAGACATACTCAATTTTCATCAGCTCCTGGTTGGCATTTTTGTCATGCCAGCGCTGGAAGACAATCTTGCCGCCAATCGGGGTGCGCTCCTGCTGGTCGTGCAGCTGGTACGGTTTGAAATCGAGGGCGGTGAGCAGGGAAGCAATGTTCGAATCATGCCCCACCAGCAGGGTGATCTTAGGCGCTTTCGCCTGCTCGGTGACCAGCGTTTTATCGATATACTTCACCAGCGGTTTCGCCACGTTTTGCGCCACCTCGGTAGAGGTAAACAGCGAGTCCTGATAGCCGTTTTTCAGTTTCGACAGCACGCGCCACTGCTGGTCGGTTTTGATTTCGCCCCAGGCCACCTGGTCGGCCGGGAAGCCTTCGTAATACTGCAGCGTGAACGCGTCCACCAGCGAGTTGCCCACCTTCAGCGGCCCGGATACGCCAGGCTCTTTTTCATAGTCGGCGCTGAAGGTATCTTTCGCGTCCGCCAGCGAGCAGACCTTTTTCTCTTTGCAGGACGGCGAGTCGGCGTAGTTGGTCATCTGCTCCAGCAGCTTGTAGCTTTCACTAAGCTGCATTTTCTGCCGCTCGGACTCCATCGCCTTGAGCGCTTTTTCGCGGAATTCCGGCGAGTTATCGGTAATCACCGGATTGAATGTCGGGTCCATGGTGCCCATTTTTTCCTGATGGTGCACGGGCACATCGCAGCCCGGGAACGCGCCGGTAATGAAGAACTGCGCGGTGGCGACGGTGCGCTGCAGGCTGTTGGCGTAAGCATAAACGCTATCCGCCGGTGGACATTCTCCCGTCTTCACCATCCCCTGCTGCGCCAGCCACTCGCGCATGTAGTGCCCCATATACACCTCCAGCACGCCACCTTTGGTGGTGAGCTGGCCGCCCGGCACCTCCCACTCCGGCCACTGCTTCGGCGTGGACTGCTCCAGCACGCTGCCGTTATTGGCCAGCGGCGCGCGCAGATTGTGACGGCTCATGATTAAAACTTGCTCCAGCTGATACCCTTCCGGCGTCTCTTGCGCCTGTACGCCAAACGTTGCTGAAATGGAACCGGCGACTGCCAGCGCGAGTAGTGCTTTTCTCATCCCTAATTCCTCACTCGTTTTAAAATGTCGCGTTCAGTGTGACAGGTTCGTCACAATTTTCCGGGAAGCATTTCTCAAACTGATGATTAACGTGCTTACGGAGTGTGCCAATTAGTTTTATAATAAAACCACACCCCACCGGAGAATTCGCTGTGAAACGTACCCGCCTTGAAGAGAGCACCTGCCCCGTTGCCCGTTCGCTGGATATCATCGGCGACTGGTGGTCGCTGCTGATCGTTCGAGACGCGCTTCGCGGTATTAAACGCTTCGGCGAGTTTCAGAAAAGCCTCGGTATCGCGAAAAACATGCTGACCACGCGGCTCAAGCTGCTGGTGGACGAAGGCATCCTCCGGCTTCAGCCCGCCTCCGACGGCAGCGCCTGGCAGGAATATGTCCTGACCGACAAGGGACGCGCCCTGCAAACCGTGCTGGTTGCCTTGTCCCAGTGGGGCAATGAATTTTTGTTCGCGGAAAACGAATGCGGCACCGTTCTCGTCGATAGCGAACAGCGCAAACCGCTGCGAAAACTGATGCTTATCGCCGATGACGGGCGCGAACTGACGCCTGAAGAGATCGTGGCCAAACTCCCCTCCTGAGCCCACCCGCCAGGCAAAAGCAAAAAAATCTCGCCAATGTGGTTGCATTATAAAACCAAATGACAGAGAGTTAATTCAGTTTCATATTGAAACCAAATAACCCACTTTGCCTGAGGTAATGCATTATGACTACGCAAATCACCACCGCCCTGATCACGGGTGCCTCTTCCGGGATCGGTGCCGTCTATGCCGATCGCCTTGCCGCGCGCGGTGCCAACCTGGTCCTGGTCGCCCGCCGCGAGGATCGCCTGAAAACCCTCGCCGCCGACCTGCGCGCGCGCTACGGCGTGGCCGTCGATATTCTGGTGGCCGATCTCACCGATGAAGCCGGGATCCGCGCGGTGGAAGAGGAACTGCGCAGCAATACCGCCATTGATACGCTGGTTAACAACGCGGGCACCGCGCAGATGGCGCCGTTCCTCGCGGGCGAGGTGGCGCAGCATCAGGCCATCAATACCCTCAACACCACGGCGCTGATGCGGCTGACCTACGCCATTCTCCCGCGACTGGCGCGGAACAATCGCGGCACGCTGATCAATATCGCCTCGGTGTTATCGCTCCATGTCCGTGCGGGCAGCGCGCTCTACAGCGCCACCAAGGCCTGGGTACTGAGCTTTACCCGCGGACTGCAGGAAGAATTTGCCGACAGCAGCGTGCGCATTCAGGCCGTGCTGCCCGCCGCGACCGCGACGGAGATCTGGAGCCATTCTGGCGTCACGGTGGACGATCTGCCGGAAGGATCGGTGATGACCACCGACGATATGGTGGATGCGTCACTGGCGGGTCTGGATCAGGGCGAACCGATCACCATCCCGCCGATGCATGACGTCAGCCTGTGGGACCGCTACGAAGCGGCACGTCTCGAGCTGTTTAACAGCGCGCGCACCGGCATCCCGGCTCCGCGCTACGTAAAGCAGTAGCCTAACGCTCCAGCTGGTCGCCGTACTCGCTCATCCAGGCGGCCAGCGGAGAGAGTGCATCCTGCAGGGTTAACCCCAGCCCGGTAATCTGATACTCCACGCGCGGCGGGATCTCCGGGTAGACCGTCCGCGTCACCAGCCCGCGCTGTTCAAACAGGCGCAGCTGCTTCGTCAGCTCTTTCTGGGTGATGGGTGCAGCCGCCCGCAGCAAATCGCCAAAGCGGACAGGCGTGTTAATCACAATAAGACGATAAAGGATCGGGATTGCCCATTTGCCGGAAATCAGGTTTACAAACTGCGTCATCGGGCAGGTATAGGCCTCAGATTTTTTTTCACAGCACTCACCCAGCATTTCTGCCATAGCACACCTCTTGCCTCGTTAGTATCCATTTGGTACCTGGTTTCCTTTCTATACTAACGTTTCTATAGTGCTTTCTCCAGTGACATTTCAGGAGAAGAACATGGGTCGTTTAACCGATAAGTATACGTTGATTACCGGCGGCACCAGCGGCATCGGTCTTGCCACCGCGCAGGCGTTTATCGCCGAAGGGGCGCGCGTCGCCGTGACCGGACGCAACCCGGACACCCTCGCTGAAGCTGAGCGCATTCTGGGCGATAAGGCCTGGGTGATCCCGACCGATGCGGGCGATATCACCTCGCAAAAAGCGCTGGCGGAAACCCTCGCCGCCCGCTGGCCGCGCCTGGACGCGGTGTTTCTCAACGCCGGCGACGTGACGCACGCGCCGCTGGAAGCCTGGCAGGAAGAGGCCTGGGACCGTCTGATGAACATCAACCTGAAGGGGCCGTTCTTTTTAATCCAGGCGCTGCTGCCGCTGCTGAATAACCCGTCCTCGATAATCCTCTGCGGCTCCGTGAGCGCGCGCATCGGCCTGCCCACCAGCAGCGTGTATGCCGCGAGCAAGGCCGCCCTGCTGTCGCTGGCGCGCACGCTGTCGGCAGAGCTGCTGCCGCGCGGGATCCGCGTCAACGGCCTGAGCCCCGGTCCGGTGGAGACCCCGGCGTTTACGAAAACGGGCTTAAGCGACGAGGCGCTTAACGCGATGATGGCGGAAATCATCAAGCTGGTGCCGCTCGGCAGAATGGGCTCGACGACGGAGCTGGCAAAAGCCGCGCTCTATCTGGCCTCCGACGAGTCGAGCTACACGGTGGGAACGGAGCTGCTGGTGGACGGCGGAATGGGAAGTCTGTAATTCACAAGGCGCTGATGCCGGTGACCGCGCCGACATACAGCGCCGCCCACGCGCAGGCGGAAAGCAGGCTGACGGCGTAGACTTTGACGGCGTTAAGCCTGAGCATCCCCGCCGCCAGCGGCACGACATAGCGCAACACCGCCAGAAAGCGCGACGTAAACAGGGCGATGACGCCGTTCTTTTGTAGCTGATGCTGGACCCGTAAAAATGTAGCGGCATGCTTTGACGTGAAGCGCGTGACCAGCCGGGTGTGCCCCATCAGCTGGCCGATATGGTAATTCAGCATCGAACCTGCCGTCGCCCCCATCACCACGGCCAGCCACGCCAGCGCCGGGTGCATGTTCCCCTGGCTGACGGTAATGCCCGCCAGCAGCATCACCGAGGCGGGCGGCAGCACGGAGGAGATCAGCACCGTGGACTTGCTCAGCGCCATCACAAATAACAGCGCGAACAGATGTGCCGGATACAGCGCAAAATGATTCAGCAGATTATCAAGCCACGCCATTTTCTCTCCTCCGTTAATTATTTAATCCTCCATTTAAAATGAATAACCTTAAATAAACCCTCAACATTTTATTAATAAGATTTATCTAAACCGTTCTTAAACATTATTTAATTTTCTGAGCGCTAAATTTAAACCGGCGTATTATCCCTCTCGTTTTACAACGATCTCGTTATGGCGAGGCTCCTGTACAAATACACGTTATCGCTCTGGTAGGTTCGAGAGAACCGGCACAGGGTAAAACAGGCACTGTCGAATCAAGGCTTTGTCAGTATAACTTCCCTTGCGGGATACGGTGTACAGTGCTGAACCCAGGACGTGGGGATCTCCTCTTCGACATGCCCTGTCTTGCTCGCCCCTGAGAGATGTTATTATTCAAAGGGAATTCACTATGTCTTACGCTATTCACAACCAAAACCTGGCATTCAATGACAGCGCGGTCGCGCAATATATGAATACCGATTTTATCGTCCTCGATATTGCATTATGCGTGGCGCTGGCGCGCGAGCAATTCTTCAAAAAATTAAAAGACGATGATATTCCGTCGCATATTTTTATTGAAGACAATGGCCGCCTTGCGGGGATGGTTGCCGTGCGCAAACTGCTACAGACCACAGATACCGTACAGCCAATTAAAAGCCTGATGATTTCGCAGTTTTTGCAGGTCAAACCGGAGGATGAACGTGCCGATGTTGCCGGACTGCTGGCGCACGGCGACGCAGATGTCGTGCCCGTGGTGACCCACGGCAAACTCGTCGGCTGCCTGACCGAGCGCGAAATCGCCCATCTGCTGGAAGATGACGTCACCGAAGATGCCCAGCTTCAGGGGGCGACGCTGCCGCTGGAGAAGCCCTATCTGGAAACCAGCGCCTTCAGCCTGTGGAAGAAACGCTCCGTCTGGCTGCTGCTGCTGTTTGTCGCCGAAGCCTACACCAGCTCGGTCATCCAGCATTTTGAAGAGGCGCTGGAGTCCGCCATCGCGCTGGCATTCTTTATTCCGCTGCTGATCGGCACGGGCGGCAACAGCGGGACGCAGATCACCTCCACGCTGGTGCGCGCCATGGCGCTGGGTGAAGTTCATCTGCGCGACGTGGGCCGCGTACTGCGCAAAGAGATGACCACCTCGCTGATGATTGCCGTGACGCTCGGCATTGCCGGGTGTATCCGCGCCTGGATGATGGGGATCGGGCTGGAGATTACGCTCATCGTCAGCCTGACGCTGGTGTGCATTACGCTCTGGAGCGCGATTGTCTCGTCCGTCATTCCGATGGTGCTCAAGCGCTGCGGCATTGACCCGGCGGTCGTCTCCGCGCCGTTTATCGCGACGCTGATCGACGGTACCGGGCTGATTATCTACTTTAAGATCGCGCAATATACGCTGGGGCTGGAGTGATGTGATTCCTTGCCGGGTGGCGCTGCCGCTTACCCGGCCTACCCATCCCGTAGGCCCGTGCAAGCGCAGCGCCGCCGGGCAACAATCAGATAGCACCAAGCGCTCTCACCGCCTGCCCAAATGCCTCAATCGCCAGGGCAACATCCTCAGCCATCACCGATTCCGCCGGATGGTGGCTTATCCCGCCCTTACAGCGCACAAACAGCATCCCCACCGGCCAGCGTTCCGCCAGGGCGATGGTGTCATGCCCGGCGCCGCTGGGCAGAGATAACGAGCGCCCCTGCACCGATTCAACCGCGTCGCCCAGCAGGCGCTGCAAACGCGCATCGCACGGCGTGGCGGCGATCCGGTAAAACTCCTCGGCGCTGAAGCTCAGCCCGCGACGGGCGGCGATCGCCTGCGCCTGCGCCAGCAGTTCAGCGAGCAGCGCGTCCAGCGGGGCATCCTGCGGGCCGCGAATATCCAGCGAGAGCGCAACCTCGCCGGGGATGACGTTGACCGCGCCGGGCAGGCAGCGCAGTTCCCCGACCGTTGCCACCCGGTTGCCGCCCTGCTGCCGGGTGGTGTTTTCAATCAGCACCATCCACTCGGCGGCGGCGGCCAGAGCATCCTTACGATGGTTCATCGGCACGGTACCGGCGTGCCCGGCCTCGCCGGTGAAGCGGCAGTTGAGGCGGCGCGCGCCGTTGATGGCTTCCACCACGCCCAGCGCCAGCCCTTCCTGCTCCAGACACGGTCCCTGTTCGATATGCAGTTCCAGACAGGCGCTGAAATCCTCCTGATGGCGTGCCGCGAGCGCCACGCGAGTGGGATCGAGCCCCGCCTGCACCATCGCCTGCGCCACGCTGATGCCCTGGGCATCGCACGTCTCCAGCCAGCCCTGCGGCCAGGTTCCCGTCAGACCACGGCTGCCCAGCAGGGTGATACCAAAACGGGTGCCCTCTTCGTCGCCAAAGCCGACAATCTCGATGGACTGCGCCAGATGCCGCCCCTGCTTGTGCAGGTTGTCCACCACTTCGATGGCGGTGAGCACCCCGAGCATGCCGTCGTAGCGCCCGGCGTTGCGTACGGTGTCCAGATGCGAGCCGAGCAGCACCGCCTGCGCCCCCTCCTGCGCGCCCTCGTAGCGTCCACAGATATTGCCCACGCTGTCCTGCCAGACGGTCATGCCCGCCTGGCGCATCCACTCCCCAACCAGCTGGTTGGCCTGGAGATGCTGCGTGGAGAGATAGACCCGCGTCAGGCCGTCCGGGGTTTCGCTGATGGCGGCCAGCGCGTCGGCGCGCGCCATCACCCGCTCTGCCGCCGGGCTCATTGCGGCGTCTCGCGACGATAGTGGTCCCACGCGGCCTGCATGGCGGCCCCCTGCGTGGTGGTGAACTTCAGGTAGTTCAGCACCGACTCCAGCGCGCTCAGGGTAGTCATCACGCAGTCCTTGCGCGCGTTGTAGCCCATGGTGCCAATGCGCCACACTTTGCCGTGCAGCGGGCCAAACGAGGTACCGATCTCAATCCCGAAATCCTCCAGCATCAGCTTACGCACCTGGTCGCCGTTGATCCCCTGCGGGATGACCACGCCCAGCACGTTGTTCATCTTGTGCTTCAGGTCGCCGAAGGTCTCCAGCCCCATCGCCTGAATGCCCTTCAGCAGCGCATCGCCGTGCAGCCTGTGGCGGGCGATGCCGTTATCCAGCCCCTCCTGCAGGATCAGCCGCGCGCATTCGCGAGCGCCAAACAGCGCGGTGGTCGCTTCGGTGTGGTGGTTCAGCCGCTCCGGCCCCCAGTAGTCCATCACCATGCCGAGATCGAAGTAGTTGGAGTAGATCATCTCCTCGTCGCCGTCGCGGTGGGCGTCGGTGCGAATGCCCTCCTCCACGCACTTGCGGCGGCGGATTGCCTCTTCCATCCGCGCGCTCAGAGTGATCGGCGACGTGCCGGACGGGCCGCCGAGGCACTTCTGCATCCCGGCCGAGACGGCATCCAGCCCCCAGGCGTCGGTCTCCAGCGCGTTACCGCCGAGCGACGCGGTGGCATCGGTGTAAAACAGCACGTCGTAGCGACGGCAGATCGCGCCAAGCTCGGCGAGCGGCTGCAGCATGGTGGTGGAGGTGTCGCCCTGCACGGTCAGCAGCAGGCGCGGACGAATACGCTTAATCGCATCCTCCACCTGGTCCGGGGTAAACACCTCGCCCCACGGTACTTCGATGGTGTGCACCTCCGCGCGGCAGCGGCGGGCAATTTCGCACAGCAGGTGACCAAAGCGGCCAAAGACCGGCACCAGCACCTTATCTCCCGGGCGAATGGCGGAGACCAGAATGGCTTCAATTCCCGCGCGGGAGGTGCCGTCCACCAGCATCGTCCAGCGGTTCTCGGTGCGAAACACGCCGCGATAGAGCGCCATCACCTCGTTCATGTAGTGGGTCATGGCCGGATCGTACTGGCCGATCAGCTGGCTCGACATAGCGCGCAGCACGCGCGGGTCGGCGTTGATCGGCCCCGGCCCCATCAGCAGGCGCTGGGGCGGGTTGATTTGCGGAAAGTGTGCGATATCCATTATTCAGTCCTTATCAGTTGAGACCGCGCACGGAGGAGATGAACTGCTTCAGTTCCGTGGTCTGCGGGTTGGCGAACAGCGTTTTGCTGTCGCCCTGCTCCCAGACTTTCCCCTGGTGCATAAACACCACGCGGTCGCCCACTTCGCGGGCAAAATTCATTTCATGGGTAACCAGTATGAGCGTCATCCCCTCGGCCGCCAGCTGCTCCAGCACCTTGAGCACTTCGCCCACCAGCTCCGGGTCGAGCGCGGAGGTGATCTCGTCGCAGAGTAACACTTTCGGCGACATCGCCAGCGCGCGGGCAATGGCCACGCGCTGCTGCTGGCCGCCGGAGAGGCTCGACGGGTAGTAATCCAGACGGTCGCCGAGGCCAACCTTCTCCAGCATCTGCTGCGCCAGCGCCCGGCATTCGGCGGCGCTTTTCTTCAGCACCCGACGCGGGGCGAGCATCACGTTCTCCAGCGCCGTCATGTGCGGGAACAGGTTAAAGCTCTGGAACACCATCCCCACCGAGCGGCTGATTTCACGCGCCTGAGAATCCCGGTCGGTAATGGTCATGCCGCCCAGCTTGATGCTGCCGTCCTGATAGCCTTCCAGGCCGTTGATGCAGCGCAGGAGCGTGCTTTTGCCCGATCCGCTGCGCCCGATGATGGAGATCACCTGGCCCATGTCGATATCCAGATCGACGCCCTTGAGCACGTGGTTATCGCCGTAGTACTTCTGCACCTGATTAATGGTGATGAGAGGCATTGAATTTCGTCTCCAGATAGCGGCTGTAGCGCGACAGCGGATAACACAGAATAAAGTAGCCCAGCGCCACCAGCGCAAAGACCTTAAACGGCTGATAGGTCACGTTGGTCAGCATGGTCCCGGCCTTGGTCAGCTCGACAAAGCCGATAATCGATGCCAGCGCGGTCCCCTTGATCACCTGCACGGCAAAGCCGACCGTCGGCGCAATGCCGATGCGCAGCGCCTGCGGAGCGACCACGCGAAACAGGGTCTGGCCAAAGGTCAGCCCCAGACAGCGCGACGCTTCCCACTGCCCCTTCGGCAGCGCGCGAATGCTGCCATACCAGATATCGAGCAGAAACGCGCTGGTGTAAAACGTCAGCGCCAGCGAGGCGGCGGTCCACGGCGAGACGTCGATGCCGAACAACGCCACGCCGAAGAAGGCCAGGAACAGCTGCATCAGCAGCGGCGTGCCCTGAAACAGCTCAATATAGCCGCGGATGATGCGCTTCACCGTGCGTCCGCCCGTCAGGCGCAGCAGCAGGAGCGGCAGCGTTACCACCGCCCCGCCGACAAACGCCACCAGCGACAGCAGCACCGTCCAGCGCCCGGCCAGCAGCAGGTTGCGAATAATGTCCCAGTCGGTAAAGGTGGTCATCATGCCTGCACCCCCAGCCATTTGCGTCCTGCCGCCATCATCAGCTGGCGCAGGGTAATCGACAGCGCCAGGTAAATGCCGGTGGTCACCAGATAAACCTCAAAGCTTAAAAACGTTCTGGACTGGATCAGGTTGGCGGCGAAGGTCAGCTCTTCATACGAGACCTGCGACACCACCGACGAGCCGAGCATCACGATGATGCACTGGCTCACCAGCGCCGGGTAAATGCGCTGCAGCGCGGGCGGCAGCACCACGCGGATAAAGGTCTGCAGCCGGGTCAGCCCCAGCACGCGCCCGGCCTCCCACTGCCCTTTCGGCGTGACCTGGATGCCGGCGCGGATAATCTCGGTGCTGTAGGCGCCCAGGTTCACCACCATGGCCAGCAGCGCCGCTTCCCCCGCCGTCATCTTCAGGCCCAGATTCGGCAGGCCGAAGACGATGAAAAACAGCTGCACCACAAACGGCGTGTTGCGGATGATTTCCACGTATGCGCCCCAGATCCGGCTAAACCAGGTGGTGCGTCCGCTGCGGATCGCTGCCCCGACAATCCCTGTTGCCAGCCCGCCGACGGTTGCCATTACCGTCAGCTGAACGGTGACCCACAATCCCGCCAGCAGCGCCGGCCAGTGCGGCCAGAGGGCTGAAAAATCAAGTTGCTCCGTCATCGGCTCAGGCGCCAAGGTTTGCCGGCAGCGGGGCCTTCAGCCACTGCTCTGACAGGCCGTTCAGCGTGCCGTCCTTAATGCCCTGCTCGATCAGCGCGTCCACTTTTGCCTTCAGGGCCGGTTCGTTTTTCTTCAGGCCGATAAAGCACGGCGAATCTTTCAGCATAAAGCTCGGCACCGGTGCTTTATCCGCGTTCTGGCGCGAAATGGCTGCCACCACGAGGTTGCCTGTTGCCACGTACTGCACCTGGCCGGAGAGGTAGGCGGAGAGCGTGGTGTTGTTGTCTTCGTAGCGTTTCACGTTGGCATCTTTAGGCGCCAGGCCGGTCAGCACCATGTCCTCCACCGCCCCGCGCGTCACGCCGATGGTTTTTCCGCTCAGCGCGGCGGCGTCCTTCAGTTCAGCCCCTTTCGGGCCAAACACGCCGAGGAAGAACGGCGCGTAGGCGCGGCTGAAGTCGATCACCTTCTCGCGCTCCGGGTTTTTACCGAGGCTTGAAATGACCAGATCCACCTTATCGGTTTGCAGGTACGGCACGCGGTTGGCGCTGGTCACCGGCACCAGCTGCAGCTTGAGCTTCATCTGTTTGGCCAGATAGCGCGCCATGTCGATGTCATAGCCCTGCGGCTGCAGATCGGTCCCCACCGAGCCAAACGGCGGGAAGTCCTGCGGAACGGCAATGCGGATAGTGCCGCGCTTCTCGATATCCTGAAGCTGGTCAGCCTTTGCCGGCAGCTGTGTGAAGAGGCATGCGGCCCCGGCCAGTGCAATTAACAGTTTTTTCATGGTGCTTCCCCGTAACGTTAACATGAAACAAAAGATTCTTTGAAGGTGATTTTGCAACTAATGTGCCAGGTCAGGCGAAACGGGGGATATTGTCATAAAGCCTGATAAATCGGGGAATGGCGAAAAGGGGGCGCTCTTTTACGCCCCGTCTGATTGCACTGTTTTAATGCAAAGCACCAGCCTGATGCCCCATTATCGCTGTTCCAGCTCGTCCAGCTGCTGGTAGAGGGAGGCAATCTCGTGAATGCGCGGGCGGCCTTTATCGAGAATGTCATGCAGGAAGGCGTTCGCCAGCAGGTTGATCAGACTGTTGACCGACGAATAGCTGTCATAGGCGGAGACGCTGTCCAGCGGAGTGCAGAGCTGCCAGCTCGCCAGCGGGAACAGGCTGTGGGCCTGCGGCTCGCACATCAGCAGCACCGGAATACCGCTGCTCTGAAGCTGCTGCATCAGCGGGCGAATGATGCGCGGGCGACGGCGAAAGGCCATCATCACCACCAGATCGTCCGGCGTTAAGTCCACCAGCTCCTCGCTCAGGCTCTGCCCCGGCTGCGGCAGCACCAGCACCTGACCGCGCGCCTGCAGCAGCTGCTGGCGCAGGTGCAGCGCCGCCGGATAGGCGTTACGCATGCCGATAATGACGATGCGGCGCGCCCTGACCATGCAGGCCATGGCGTCGGCAAACTGCTGCGCGTCGAGGGCATTGACCCACTGGGTCAGGTTTGCCATCTCCTGCTTATAGTGGCGCGCCAGCAGCGTATTGCCCTGCACCGCATCGCGATTGTCGGTGAGCGGCATCCCGCTCTGGCGCAGGGTGCGCAGCTCGTCGCGCATGTCCTTATATTTCTCATAGCCCAGCCGCTTAAACAGACGGCTCACCGTGGCTTTCGACACCCCGCTCAGCTGCGCAAGCTCGGCGCTGTTGTAGCTAATCAGATCGTCAAAATGGTCGAATATAAAGTCCGCCACCCGCTGCTCCTGCGGCGACAGCGACGGGTATTGTGCTTTCAGACGTTCATCTAACTGTTCCATAGCGCCTCTGTAACTTTTGTTTCATTACATTGTACCTTTTTTGTATGTATTCATTATACGTGCCAGTTTACTGAAACTTTTCTTTCAGAACTGGAACAGCTTTTGCAGCACCTTGTGACTTTCAGAGTTACGAGGACGCTTCATGCAAAGTAATGTCTCCACGCACGGCATGGCCGTTGCGCCCCACCATCTTGCCAGCCAGAGCGCGCTGGCGGTGCTGCGCGAAGGCGGCAGCGCGATAGAGGCGATGGTCGCAGCAGCGGCCACCATCGCCGTGGTTTACCCGCATATGAACGGGCTGGGCGGCGATGGCTTCTGGCTTATCGTGCCGCCGGAAGGCGACCCCATCGCCATCGATGCCAGCGGCGCGGCAGGTTCGCGGGCAACGCTTGCCGCCTACGACGGTCTGGCGCATATCCCCCATCGCGGGCCCCGTGCGGCGCTGACCGTCGCCGGCACGGTAAGCGGCTGGGACGAGGCGCTGAAGGTCTCGCGCGAAATGACCGGCAAAACGCTGCCGCTGGCCCGCCTGCTGGCCGACGCCATTGACTATGCGCAGAACGGCACCCCGGTCACGGCCTCTCAGGCCCACGCCACGGCCAGCAAGTTCGACGAGCTGAAGGCCATCCCCGGCTTCGCGGAAACCTGGCTGGTGGACGGTAAGCCGCCGCAGGTCGGGAGCCGCTTTTACCAGCCCGCCATGGCCACGACCCTGACGCGTCTGGCGGAAGAGGGTCTCGACAGCTTTTATCGCGGCCCGCTGGCGGAAGTCCTGGCGCACGGCATGGAGACGCTGGGTCTCCCCGTGACGCTGGCCGATCTCAACGCCCACGCGGCCCGGCGCACCACGCCGCTGAAGCTGGAGCATCAGCAGGGAGAGATCTTTAACCACGCCCCGCCAACGCAGGGGCTGGTCTCGCTGGCGATACTCGGCATCACCGACCGCCTGAACATGGCGGAGGCCGACGACGCCGACACCCTTCACCGCATCGTGGAAGCCACCAAGCTGGCCTTTGGCCTGCGCGATGCCCACATCACCGACCCGCGCGCGCTGAAAACCGATGTTCAGAAACTGCTGGATCCCGCCGCCCTGCAGGCGCTTGCCGACAGGGTTGACGACAGTCGCGCGGCGCCGTGGGGCACCGGAAAAGGCCCCGGCGATACGGTGTGGATGGGGGTGATGGACAGCAGCGGGCTCGCCGTGTCGTTTATCCAGAGCCTTTATCACGAGTTCGGCAGCGGCGTGGTGCTGCCCGACACCGGCATCGTCTGGCAGAACCGGGGCGCATCGTTCAGCCTCGATCCCGCCCATCTTCTGGCCCTCGCGCCGGGCAAACAGCCGTTCCACACCCTGAACCCGGCGGCGGCGCGTCTGAAGGACGGGCGCGTGATGGTTTACGGATCGATGGGCGGCGACGGCCAGCCGCAAACCCAGGCCGCGCTCTTTACCCGCTACGTTGTCCAGGGCGTGCCCTTGCAGGAAAGTATTTCCCGCCCGCGCTGGCTGCTGGGGCGCACCTGGGGACAAACCTCTGACACCTTAAAGCTTGAAGGGCGTTTTTCACCCGAGACGGTCGCGCGCCTGCGGGCACTCGGTCACGAGGTGGAGCTATTCCCTGACTTTAGTGAAGCCATGGGCCACGCGGGCGCCATTGTTCGCCACCCCAACGGGCTGTTTGAAGGGGCATTTGACCCGCGCAGCAACGGCGCGGCCGCCGGATTCTGAGGAGAAAACAATGACGACACACCAACCCGACTGGCAGGCGTACCTGGCGCAAATGGAAACTGTACTCGGCGTGACGCTGGATGACGCCCGCCGCGCCGAGCTGCAGCTGCAGTTCAGCCGCATAGCCACCATGGCCGCCCCGCTGATGGCGCTGCCGCTCGACGACCGTCTGGAGATCGCAGGAGTGTATAAAGCATGAGGCTACACGAGATGAGTATCAGCGACATTCAGCAGGCGCTGAGCGCGGGCGAGCTGAGCGCCCATGAGATTGCCCGCCAGACGCTGGAGGCCATTGCGCGCGTTAACCCGCAGATCGGCGCCTGGACCGCCGTGACGGAAGCACGCATGCTCGCCGAGGCTGAGAACATCGACACCCTGCGGCGCGAGAAGCGCCCCCTGCCGCCGCTGGCGGGCGTGCCCTACGCGGTAAAAAATCTGTTCGACGTTGCCGGTCACACCACCCTCGCCGGGGCCGAGCTGTTCAGCCAGCGCCCCGCCGCGGCCGCCGACAGCTTCGCCGTGCGCCAGCTGCGCAGCGCGGGCGGGCTGCTGACCGGGATGGTCAATATGGACGCCTACGCCTACGGCTTTACCACCGAGAACAGCCACTACGGCGCGACGCGTAACCCGCACGATCTGACGCGCATTGCGGGCGGGTCGTCCGGCGGTTCAGCCGCCGCGGTGGCCGCCGGGCTGGTGCACTTTTCGCTCGGCACCGACACCAACGGCTCGATTCGCGTTCCGGCCTCCCTGTGCGGCATCTACGGCCTGAAGCCCACCTTTGGCCGCCTGTCGCGATCCGGCAGCCATCCGTTTGTCGCGAGCCTGGATCATATCGGGCCCTTTGCGCGCCGCGTATGCGACCTGGCGTCCGTGTACGACGCGCTGCAGGGCCGGGACACCAGCGACGGTTTTCAGGCAGAGAGCTCGCGGGAACAGACGCGCCCCCTGCTTGACCGCGGGCTTGACGGCCTGCGCTGCGCGGTGCTCGGCGGCTACTTCACCACCTGGTGCGACGCGGACGCCAGAGACGCCGTGGCGCGGGTGGCGAAGGCGCTCGACGTGCAGGATGAGCTTCAGTTTCCTGACGCCGAGCTGGCGCGTTCCGCGGCGTTTATCATCAGCGCCTCCGAAGGGGGAAATCAGTACCTGCCCGCGCTTCGCCGGGAGCCCGAGCGTTTTGAGCCGCACTCCCGCGAACGCCTGCTGGCCGGGGCGACGATCCCTTCCGCCTGGTACATTCAGGCCCAGCGGTTTCGCGCGCAGGCACGGCAGGCGTTTCACGCGCTGTTTGCACGGGCCGACGTGCTGATTGCCCCGGCAACGCCGCGCAGCGCCACGCGGATCGGCGAGCAAACCATGGAGATTAACGGTCAGCCGCTTCCCATCCGCGCCAGCATGGGGATGCTGACCCAGCCGATTTCGTTTTTAGGCCTGCCCGTGACCACCGTTCCGCTGCGCACCGCGCAGGGCGCGCCCATTGGCCTGCAGCTGATTGCCGCGCCGTTTAACGAGCAGGCCTGCCTGCGCGTCGCGCGGGTTCTGGAAGAGAGCGGCATCACCGATGCCCGCCCGGCGGAGATAGCAGCATGATGAATCACGATGACATTAACCTCCCGTGGGTGGTTGCCGAGGTGACGGCCGCGTTTTACCGCTATGAGGACGCGCTGGTGAGCAACAACGTTGCGGTGCTGGACGAGCTGTTCTGGCACGACAAAAACACGGTGCGGCTGGGGGCGGGGGAAAACCTGTACGGGATCGATGAAATCCGCGCCTTTCGTGCGGCGCGCCCCGCCGCCGGGCTGCAGCGGACGCTGCGCCACACCGTCATTACCACCTTCGGGGAGGATTATGCCGTGTGCAGCACCGAGTTTACCCGCGAGAGCACAGAACGCATTGGCCGCCAGCAGCAGACGTGGGTGCGGTTTGCCTACGGGTGGCGCATCGTGGCGGCGCAGGTGAGTTTGATGGTGTAACGCTGAAAAACCTGCCCGGTGGCGCTGCGCTTACCGGGCCTACGATGTCCCGTATGCCATGTGGGCCCTGTAGGCCGGGTAAGGCGCAGCCGCCACCCGGCAAAACATCGCACACTTACTGCTGAAACGGATGCACGTCCCGCCAGTGGTCGGCAATCTGCTGGCGGGTACAGACCCACACCCGCTCGTGCTGCTGCACATAATCCAGGAACCGCTGCAGCGCCCGAAAACGCCCCGGACGCCCGAGCAGGCGGCAGTGCATGCCGATGGACATCATCTTCGGCGCGCTTTCCCCCTCTTCGTACAGCACGTCAAAACTGTCCTTCAGATACGTATAAAACTGCTCGGCGGTGTTAAACCCCTGCGCGGTCGCAAAGCGCATGTCGTTCGCATCCAGCGTATACGGCACGATCAGGTGCGGTTTACGGGTGCCGTCGCTGCAGGCCACTTCCGTCCAGAAGGGCAAATCGTCGCCGTAGTAGTCGCTGTCGTAGTCAAAACCACCGTGCTCCACCACCAGCTGGCGCGTGTTGGGGCTGTCGCGCCCGGTGTACCAGCCCGCTGGCGGCTTGCCGAACAGGTCGGTCAGGACGTGCACCGCCTTGTGCAGGTGTTCGCGCTCCTGGCTGATGTCCATATTCTGATAGTGGATCCAGCGCCAGCCGTGGCTGACCACGTCGTAATCCGCCGCTTTGATCGCCTCAACAATCTCCGGGTGACGCGCCAGCGCCATCGCCACGCCAAAGACCGTCAGCGGCAGGCCGCGTTTCTGAAATTCATTGTGGATCCGCCAGAACCCGGCGCGGCTGCCGTATTCGTAGAGGGAGTCCATCGACATGTGCTTGTCCGGGTAGCTGGCCGCGCCGATGATGTCCGACAGGAACTGCTCGGACCCGGCATCGCCGTGCAGAACGTGGTTTTCCGCCCCCTCTTCGTAATTGAGCACAAACTGCACGGCGATGCGCGCCTGATTCGGCCACCGCGCGTGCGGCGGGTTGCCCGCGTAGCCGCGCAGATCCCGCGGATAATCCTGTTCGAAAAGCCCCATTGCCACCCCCAAAAATTAAAATGGATTCAATGCCTGAAAATGCCCGCTTAACGCTTTGTTCTCCGGGAACGCCAGATCCCCGTGCTTGCTGGTCGACAGCCCCAGCGCCACCAGCGACTCCACCATCTTTACCGCCGCGCTGACGCCGTCGATCACCGGCACGCGCAGCTCGCGGGTCAGCTCCTGCGCCAGGGTCGCCATGCCGCCGCAGCCCAGCACGATGGCACCGCAGCCATCCTCTTGCAGCGCCTGTATACAGCGCGCGCGCACTTTTTCCTGCGCCAGACCGCTGCCGTCTTCCAGCGCCAGCACCGGGAGATCGATAGCGTGCAGCGCCGCGCAATGGTCCTGAAAGCCATACTGGTGCAGAAGATGGCGGGCAATGATCAGCGTGCGCGGCAGCGTGGTAACCACCGAAAAGCGCGTCGCCACCAGCGTCGCCATATGCATGGCGGCTTCCGCAATGCCGACTACCGGCCCCTGCGCCAGCTCGCGCGCCGCCAGCAGGCCCGGATCGCCAAAGCAGGCGATGACGTGACCATCCACGCCCTGCTCCCTGCCTTTTTTGATCTGTTCCAGGACACCGACGGCGGCGATGGCCTCATCGAAGTGGCCTTCTATGGACGGCACGCCCGCGCTCGGGCAGACCGCGAGGATCTCCGTCCCCGGCGCCGCCACCGCGCGGGCCGCCGCGCCGATGGTTTCCGTCATGGCGAGGCTGGTGTTGGGGTTGATCACTTGTATACAGACAGACATTACGACTCCTTGTGGCCGGCAAACAGCCGGGCAAAATCAGGCAGGCACTCGCCCGCCCGCTCGAAGCAGAGGCTGGCGACGATATGTTCAAAATGGTGCATGAGGGCATCGCTTAGTGGCTCAAGCGCCTTCTGGCGCAGCAGATCCACAAGCTGTTCGTGATCGTTGCAGCGGCATCCCTGACGCCACGGCGCGCCCCAGGTGGCGATCACCAGCGAAGAACGCTGGCTCAGGCCGGTCACCATCTCCGTGAGCACCTGGTTGCCGGAGATAGCCTGCAGCTGAATGTGGAAATTGGCGGAGTGGCGAATCGCCGCCGGGCCGTCATAGGCCTCGTGCGCCTGCTGCTCCTGGCGAATGATGGCCTCCAGCGCGGCAAGGTGCGGCGGCTGACAGTGGGCCAGCACGTCCGGCAGGTTAGCGACCTCCAGCAGCGCGCGTGTGCGGAAGATTTGCCGCGCCTCTTCCACCGTGGGGCTGGCGACGTGTGCACCACGCTTGGGCGTCAGGCTGACCATTTGCACAGCGGCGAGTCGTTGAAGCACCTTGCGGATGCCCGTGCGGCTCACGCCAAAGACCTCTGCCAGCGCCTCTTCCGGCAATTTGCTCCCCGGCAGCAGCTGGTGTTCGACAATCGCGGTCATCAGCGCCTGGAAGATGGTTTCGTCTTTGTCATGCAGGTCTGGCGCGGTCTGCAGGGCGTTTATGTTGTTCATTCACCACTCCGAATTTTACTTTCCGTTATCGAATCGTATACATAAAAATAAAATATTGCATACAAGATTTATTATTTTGGCCTGGATCCTGCAACACCGTTTGCACTCCCACTCAACGGGTTTTCATTCACAGGAGCAGGTTTCATGCCAAACAGTCAAAACGCGCAGCAGGGTACGGCCGCTGATTCCGGTGCGGTTTACAGCCCACGTCTTTGCAATGAGGATCTGGCACCGACGCGTGACCAGAACTGGAGCTGGTACAACATCTTTTCGTTCTGGATGTCGGACGTTCACAGCATGGGGGGTTATGTGGTCGCCGCGAGCTTCTTTACGCTCGGGCTGGCAAGCTGGCAGGTGCTGCTCTGCCTGCTGGTGGGGATTTGCATCGTGCAGCTGTGCGCCAACCTGGTGGCCAAACCGAGCCAGATGGCGGGCGTGCCCTATGCGGTGATCAGTCGACAGGCGTTCGGCGTGTTCGGGGCCAATATCCCGGCGGTGATCCGCGGGCTGATTGCCTTCGCGTGGTACGGGATTCAGACCTATCTCGCGGCCAACGCCCTGATGCTGGTGGCGCTGAAGTTCTGGCCATCGCTCTCTTCACTCACTACCGGCGCATTCCTGGGCCTGTCGCATCTGGGTTGGATCTGCTTTGCCATTATGTGGGTCCTGCAGGCGATGGTCTTCTGGCACGGCATGAGCGCCATCAAGCGCTTTATTGATATCGCCGGTCCGGCGGTCTATGTGGTAATGCTGGCCCTCGCCGGCTGGATTGTATACAAGACCGGTTTTGACGGGATCTCCTTTACCCTCGCCAGCAAATCCCTGAGCGCGGGCGAGCAGACCTGGCAGATGATCACCGCGACCGCGCTGGTGGTCTCCTACTTCTCCGGCCCGCTGCTCAACTTTGGCGATTTCTCCCGCTACGGCAAAAGCATGGGTGAGATCCGCCGCGGCAACCGCTGGGGGCTGCCGTTTAACTTCCTGCTGTTCTCCATCGTCACCGTAGTGATTGTCTCCGGCACCCAGTCGCTGTTTGGCCGCATGATCACCGACCCGATCGAAACCGTCAGCCGCGTGGGCAACGATCTGGCCGTGGCGATTGGCCTGCTGACGATGATCACCGCCACCATCGGGATCAACATCGTGGCGAACTTCGTCTCACCGGCGTTTGATTTCTCTAACTGCTCGCCGCAGAAAATCAGCTTCCGCACCGGGGGCATGATTGCCGCCGTCGGCTCGATCCTGCTCACCCCGTGGAACCTGTTCAACTCGCCGGAGCTTATCCACTACACCCTGGACGTGCTCGGGGCGTTTATCGGCCCGCTGTTCGGCATTCTGATTGCTGACTTCTACCTGATTAAACGCGGCAAGGTGTCGGTTGACGATCTGTTCGACGACACGCCAAAGGGCAAATACTGGTACCGCAACGGCTTTAACCCGAAAGCCATTGGTGCGCTGATCCCGTCCGTTGCCGTGGGCCTGGTCATTAGCTTTATCCCGGCCCTGCATGAGGTGGCAAACTTCAGCTGGTTTATCGGCGTCTTCCTCGGCGGCGTGACCTACCGCTGGCTGGCGCGGGAAGAGCGCGAGACGGCAGGCGCGACGTCGTTTGGCTCCCGCGTGGCGACGCAAAAAGAGTAATCCCTCCCCTCTGGCCGCAGCGTATCTGCGGCCCGTTCATTCTGGCACCGTTCTTGCTGAGCTTTCCCACCCCGCTACGCACACACGAAGGCAGGAACCATGATGGAATACCAGACTGCGATACGCGGTGCATTTTTTGATATTGCCCGGGTCTGCGACAGCGCAGACGCCATTGCCCGGCACGCGCGCTACCTTGAGGACGGCCTGCTGTTTATCCAGAACGGAAAAATTCTGGCGCAGATGCCGTGGCAGGAGGGCGAGCAGTATCTTGATCCCCACAAGGGCTACACCGACCTGCGCGGCAGGCTGCTGCTGCCCGGTTTTGTCGACACCCACGTCCATTACCCGCAAACGGAGATGATCGGCGCCTTTGGCGAACAGCTGCTGGAGTGGCTGACCACCTACACCTTCCCGGTGGAGAGCCAGTTTGCCGATGAGGCCTACGCGAAAGAGATCGCCGAATTTTTCATTCAGCAGCTTGTGAGCAACGGCACCACCACCGCGCTGGTGTTTTGCACGCTGCATCCGGAATCGGTCGAAGCGCTGTTTACCGAAGCCCTGCGCCTCAATATGCGCCTTATCGCCGGAAAGGTGATGATGGACCGACACGCGCCGGACTACCTGAGCGAAGACGCGAAGCAGAGCTACCGGCAGACGCGGGCGCTGATTCAGCGCTGGCATCACCGTGGGCGGCTGGGTTATGCGATAACGCCGCGCTTTGCCCCGACCTCATCACCCGAGCTGCTTGCGGCGGTCAGCCTGCTCAGAGAGGAGTTCCCGGATACCTGGCTGCAGACCCACCTGAGCGAAAACCCCAACGAAGTGGCCTGGGTGAGCGATCTCTGGCCGGAGCATGAGCGCTATCTGGACGTGTATCACCACTACGGCCTGACCGGCGAGCGCAGCGTGTTTGCCCACGCGATCCATCTGCACCATAGCGAGTGGCAGTGTCTGCATGACACCGGCTCGGCGGTGGCGTTTTGTCCCACTTCGAACCTGTTTCTCGGCAGCGGGCTGTTTCGCCTGCCCGCCTGCTGGCAGCACAGGGTGCGAATGGGCATCGGCACCGACGTCGGCGCGGGCACCACCTTCAGCATGCTGCGCACCCTGGGCGAAGCCTATAAGGTCGGGCAGCTTCAGAGCTATCGCCTGCGCGCCAGCGAGGCGTTTTATCACGCCACGCTGGGCGGCGCGCACGCCCTCCGGCTGGATGACAAGATTGGTAACTTCGCGGCAGGCAAAGAGGCGGATTTTGTGGTTATCGACCCCAACGTCACGCCGCTGCAGCGCCTGCGCAATCGGCGCTGTCAGGATATCTACGAGCAGCTTTTCGTGCTGATGACCCTGGGCGACGAGCGCAACATCAGCGAGACCTGGGTCAACGGCGAGCGGGTATGGTCAGCTGCCCCGATAGGTTGACCATCCGCCGGGGGCAATCACAAACGGCAGATGGAAGTGTTCGTCTGCCGTTTCTCCCGTGACAAACTCAATGTGCGCGCAGGGATAGATCGTCTTCCGGCCGGTATCGCCAAACCACGCCCCGATCTCCGCCACCAGCCGATAGCGGCCCGCGGGCAGAGAGGGAACGAACGCGGCGATGCGCCCCTGGGCGTTGGTCACGCCCGTGGCCAGCGTCTTCCCGTCCTGTTGCAGATGAACCTTCACGCCCTCCGCGGGCTTGCCCGTCGAAATATCGAGAATATGGGTGCTGAGTGTGCTCATTCGTGAATGACTCCTTCCAGACGCAGCAGCGTAATTTCCCGCAGCTGTTCCAGCGCGGCACGGATTTCCTGCGCGTCGCTGTTCTCCAGCCGCGCGTGCAGGGCCTGTAATATCTCCTCGCCGCTGCGGCCCTTCGCGCGGATCAGAAAGACGCGTCCAAAGCGGGCTTCGTAGCGGGCGTTGCCTTCACGCAGCGCCCGGGCAAGAGCAGCATCGCGGTCATTCACCGCCCCCTGCTCCTGGCGCGACAGCGCCGCCTCCGCCGCTGAGCCCGCTGGTTTTTCCCCGATGCGCGGATGGGCGCTCAGGGCTTGCGCCAGCGCCGCTTCGTCCCAGTTTTGCATCAGCGATTTCGCCGTACTGAACAATTCGTCCCGGCTGGCGTAAGGCCGCCCGTGAACCAGCGCATCGGCCCAGCGGGGAAGCGCCACGCAGGGGTGAATCAGCGCTAACGCCTGTTCATGGGGAAGATGATTGAAGTCGTGCAGTGCGATCATAGTGTCTCCTTTATTGTCCTTCTCCAGGCTATTGCACAAACCACGCCACCCTGAGCACAGGCGTGAAACAGTCGATTCCACAAGGTCGGCCAGGAAATTTTTGATTCATAAAAAGGCACGCTCACCGCGTTTACGCACCTTAGCAGTGCAAACGTCTCCCTTACAACGCCGTTTTCGCCATGCTGCAGCCTGGTACGCAAATTGCTGACTGTCTTTACACCCTGCAAAAGGAGAGAAGCATGAAAGCAATCGTTATTGGCGCGGGTATTGGCGGCCTGAGCGCCGCCGTCGCGCTGAAGAAAGCGGGCATCGACTGTACCGTGTTTGAAGCCGTAAAGGAGATCAGGCCCGTCGGGGCGGCCATCTCCATCTGGCCTAACGGTGTGAAATGCATGCAGCACCTCGGCATGGGCGACATCATCGAGACCTGGGGCGGGCCGATGCGTTTTATGGCCTACAAGGATTACCGGCGCGGCGATACCCTGACCCGCTTTAGCCTTGCCCCGCTGGTTGAGCGTACCGGCGGGCGCCCCTGCCCCGTCTCGCGCGCTGAGCTTCAGCGCGAAATGCTGGACTTCTGGGGTCGCGACAAGGTGCAGTTCGGCAAGCGCGTCGAAGGCGTCCATGAAGACGACGCGGGCGTGAGCGTGACCTTCACCGATGGCACCACCGCCGCCGGGGATTTCCTGATTGCCGCCGACGGCAGCCACTCGGCGGTTCGCCCGTACGTGCTGGGATACACCCCGGAGCGCCGCTACGCGGGCTATGTGAACTGGAACGGGCTGGTAAAGATTGACGAAGAGATCGCCCCGGCGCACCAGTGGACCACCTTCGTTGGCGAAGGCAAACGCGTGTCGCTGATGCCCGTCTCCGGCGGACGCTTCTATTTCTTTTTTGACGTGCCGCTGCCCGCAGGCCTGGCGGAGGATCGCACCACCCTGCGTGCCGATCTCACGGGCTACTTCCGCGGCTGGGCGCCGCCGGTGCAAAAGCTTATCGCGGCGCTGGATCCTGAAACGACCAACCGGATTGAAATCCACGACATTGAGCCGTTCGACAGCCTGGTGCGCGGCAACGTCGCGCTGCTGGGCGATGCCGGGCACAGCACCACGCCGGATATCGGCCAGGGCGGCTGCGCGGCGATGGAAGACGCCGTGGTGCTGGGGGAATGCCTGCGTGAAAACCGCAACATCACGCTGGCGCTGCGGCAGTACGAGGCGCTGCGCTGCGACCGCGTACGCGACCTGGTGCTGAAGGCGCGCAAGCGCTGCGACGTCACCCACGGCAAAGATATGGCGTTGACGCAGGCCTGGTATCAGGAGCTCAAAGAGGAGACCGGAGAGCGCATCATCAACGGTCTGTGCGAGACCATTCAGGGCGGCCCGTTAGGCTGAACGCAAGAGGGACAACGATGAAAAGAGAACCGACCCCACCCGCCCACTGTACGTTTGAGCCAGAGGACTGGCTGCGTCTGGCGAAATGCTGGCATCCGGTCGCGCGCGCCTGCGACGTCGGTCCGGCGCCGGTCAAAGCGACGCTGCTGGATGAACAGCTGGTGATTTACCGCATTAACGATCAGGTCGTGGTCGCCCGTGACGTGTGCCCGCACCGCGGCGTGCCGCTGACGCTCGGCTTTCACGACGAGCACGGGATTATCTGCCCCTATCATGGCTTACGCTTTGGGGAGGACGGTCGCTGCAACCGTATTCCGTCCAGCCCCGACCAGCCCGTTCCGGCGAAGCTGAACCTGATTAACTACGCGGTCGAAGAGCGGTTCGGGCTGATCTGGACCTGCCTGGCCTTTGATCCGGATAACCCTGCGCCGCTGCCCACCATGCCGCACTGGGATCACGACGGATTTCAGCAGATTAACTGCCCGGCGTTTGAGGTGAACGGCTTCGCCGGACGTCAGGTAGAGGGTTTTCTGGACGTGGCGCACTTTGCGTGGATCCACACCGAAACCTTTGCCGACCCCAATAATCAGCTTGTGCCTGCCTATCAGCCGCAGGAGACGCCGTTCGGCTTCGTGGCGGATTACTGGAGCGCCGTGAGCAACTATCCCGCCAGTTCCCCCGTGCAGGCTCCGGAAGGGTTCCAGTGGCTGCGCCATTTTGAAATGCACCTGCCGTTCACCGCCACCCTGACGATTCATTTTCCGGGTGAATCGAGACTGGTGATCATGAACGCCGCGTCGCCGGTGTCATCGCGCGTGACCCGCATGTTCGCCCCTATTGCCCGCAATTTTGACCTGCATATTCCGGTGGAGGACGTGCATGCCTTCAACCTGCGGATTTTTGAAGAGGATCGCCTGATGGTCGAAACCCAGCGCCCGGAAAACCTGCCGCTGGACCTGACGCTGGAAGCGCATATCCCCGCGGATAAAAGCTCGATTGCCTATCGTCGGGGGCTGAAGAAAATGGGCTTTGGCGAGTTTTTCCTGGTATGACGGAGGCCAATATGCTGAGCGTGATTGTTGACGGGCTGTGGCGCGAGGGCGACAAAAGCCTCGCCGTCAGGCTGGTGGCTGATAACGGCGACGCGCTGCCGGCGTGGCAGCCCGGGGCGCACGTTGATGTCCACCTGCCCTGCGGCGTGGTGCGCCCGTATTCCCTGACCGGAGCATGTGGGGACGAGAGCTATCTTATTTGCGTGGGGCGTGAAACCGCCTCGCGCGGCGGGTCGCGCTACGTTCACGAGACGCTGCGTCCCGGGCAGAAGCTGATGATATCGGCCCCGCGCAACCTGTTTCCGCTGCAGCAGGCAGAGCGGGTTTTGCTGCTGGCGGCGGGGATTGGCATTACGCCGCTGTATGCGATGGCCCTGCAGCTGAAGGCGACCGGAACGCCGTTCACGCTGCATTATTACGTCAGAAACCGTGAAAGCGCGGCGTTTGGGCGCGAACTCTCCCGGCTCGGTGAGTGCCTCATTCATACCGCCAGCCCGCGCACAGCGCTGGCGGCACATCTCCCCGCGGCCGAATCGGGCCTTCACGCCTGGGTCTGTGGTCCAGCGGGTTTTATGGAAAAAGTGCGTGAGGTCGCCACGGCAAAGGGATGGGATGACGCCCATCTTCACAGCGAGGCGTTTCAGCCCGTTGCGCCCGCCGCAGGCGGTGAAGCCGGGGAGATCTTCACGGTCAAACTGGCCTCCACCGGGGAGCGCTGGCCGGTGCCTGCGGATAAAACCATCGCCCAGGTGCTGCAGGAAAATGGCGTGGCGGTCCCGCTTTCCTGTGAGATGGGGATCTGCGGCGCCTGCCTGACGCCGGTGATTGACGGTGCGGTGGATCACCGGGATAGCGTGCAGTCGGAGGCGGAAAAAGGCGCAACGGACCAGCAGGTGGCGCTGTGCTGTTCGCGAAGCTATTCCGGGGAGCTGGTGATTGGGCTGTAAAACGAAAAAACCCTGCGATATTGCTATCGCAGGGTTTTCAAATTTGGCGGAAGCGTAGAGATTCGAACTCTAGAACCCTTTCGGGTCGCCGGTTTTCAAGACCGGTGCCTTCAACCGCTCGGCCACGCTTCCAAAGTGAGGCGCACTATAAACATCTATTAGCGCCTTGTAAAGCAGGAATTTTTCGATTTTTCCCCACGGGCGTTTGACTGCGCAAAAAGTCACCCAAACGCTGACTTCACATCACTCTCCGCGACCTTGTACATACCGTAACACAGCAACGCTCATCTTTTTAAATCGCTCTGGTATAGAATGCCACAAAAATAGACGGCCATTTGTTGTGTAATTGTTATTAATCTGAATTTCCGCAGATTTAAGACATTACTGCCATGCAGTGTTACTGGTTGATGATGAAAATCAAAAATACGCTTTGCTTACATTTTCTGATGGCGTTTCTGGCCATTTTGTTTCTTTGTCTTCACCCGCTGGTGGCGAGCTTCGATCCGCCGCTTACCTTCCAGCCGCTGATTAAATCAATGGCGGGCACGCCTAAAGAACAGGCGGAAAAAATTGCCACTATTTCTCATGCCTTAGAAGGGAATGCAATTTTCTTCATTGGTGCGTCTGAAGTTGCGACGTCAGAAGATGAACATTACGCTGTCTATAATTACTTTAATAAGCAATTGCACAACCCCGTCGTGGCGTATGGCGATGCGTTTGTCGATGACGAAACGCAGTTTTTACTGTTCTCACGTTTTAAAAATAGCCTTAACGCAAACAGTAAAGTTGTTTTGCTGCTGGCACCTGACAGCTTTTACTCAAAAGGCCTGCCTCCCGCTATCTATGCCGATAATTTCCCGGGTTCTGTTTTTAATCCTTTGATGAAGGATCCGCAGGCACGCCCAATATTGGTTAATTATTTAAAACATATTGAGAGTAAAGAAATAAGCCATTTAACCTTTGGCCAAATGCGTGTCTTTGGCTGGCACCCCGATCTGATATGGGACGAGGTGAGTTTCCAGTTTGCCAACGTCTGCACCATGATAAAAAACGACTGGCTGGCGCTGCTTCACGTCACGCCCCGGACGGAACAGCCGTGGCCGCCACAGCCAACCACCCACATTGCCCCTGACTGGGATAAAGAGCTGGCGAATGCCCGCGAGTTAAATAAAAAGCGCCAGCAGAGCGCGGCCACCCTGTGGATGGACAAAACGATTTACGAGGAGGACGGTACGCGGCAGCAGTGGGATGACACCCCGGTCGTGCCTGCGCAAATCGCTGCCTTCAGTAAAACCGTCCAGCTGCTTAAAGAACACCACGTGCAGGTGATTGCTATCGTCGACCCGGTTAACCCCTGGGCGCTTTACAACACCGATACCTTCCGCCCGGTGGATAAGCAAATAAAAACCATTCTGGAAAAGAACCAGATCCCCTATTTAGATATGTACGCCATGCCTTATCAGAATGGCTGGAACTGGGATCGTTTGCACCCTTCCGAACTGGCCTGGGTTCCTATGATTCGCTTTATTGCACAGAGCTTTAAATAATGAAAATCGCGATTCGTCTTTTTTTCCTTTATCTCCTGCTGGCGATCACCATCGTCGCGTGGACCTCTGTCGATGACAGTATGAGTATGCAGCTGCATTTTGAATATCAAAAGTTCTGAGGCCGAATGATGTATAGCTCAGGAATGTTTTTTGTCTGTTTGTTTTCATCCGCCCTGGCGTTTGCGCTGGTCAATCGCCTATTACGCCATCGCCTGACGTATTTATCGGCATTATCCGTCATGGCCGCATTAGGCTGGGGCTATATTTTTCAGGGTGATTACCGTGTTCCCGCGGTCGTTTTTATCAGTTTTTATCTAGTCGCCGCGTTAAAAGAAAAAGGATGGTTAAAAACCTGGCAGGCGATTGTGTTAACGCTGCTTCCTTTATTTTTGGTGAAATTGCACCTTAATCATCATCTCGGCATGATCGGCCTCTCTTTTATGACATTCCGCGCGGTGGACGTGCTGCTCTATCGCAGTAAAAAAGAAGGGCAGAATTTCCTGCACTATTTCTGCTATCTGTTTATGCCCTTTATTATTCTGGCAGGCCCAATGTACCGCTGGCGGACATGGATGAACGACGTCAGCAAGCCCGTCTTTGCCCTTAACCGCGAACAGTTTTTAGTGGCGCTGGAGCAAATCATTACCGGCATTATCCAGAAGTTCCTGTTTGCCATGCTGGTTGATTCGCTGGTCGTACAGCCCTGGAGCCATAAGCCGTTTACGCTGACCGTGGGCGTGGTGATGTCGATTGCCTATAGCGCCTACCTCTACTTTGATTTTGCGGGCTACAGCAATATGGCCATCGGTGCGGGCCGCCTGTTTGGGCTCAACATCCCGGCAAACTTCAATATGCCGCTTCTGGCAAAGAACCCGCAGGATTTCTGGCGCCGCTTCCACATCAGCCTGTCTGAATGGCTGCGCGATGTGGTCTTTATGCCCGTTTATATGAACCTGATGAAGTTCAACTTTTTCCGTCAGAACAAAACGCTGGCGCAAAATATCGGTATTTTCTGCACCCTGTTTTGCATGGGGGCATGGAATGGCCTGGAACGCCATTACGTCATCAGCGGCGCGCTGTTTGGCGCCATTTCTGTCGCGCACAACATGCTGCTGTGGTCAGCCAAACGCAGCCCGGCGTTACACCGCGGGTTGCAGTATCCGGCTGTTGCGTTTTTAGGGCGCATTCTGACGCTGGGAAGCGCCGCGGGCGCCCTTTACATCTTTAGTGGAATGTCACCTCTATGAAAAATCTCTCCGATCTTCAGGAACTGCAGGATTTCTTGCGTGCGGCATTATGCGATCCCGCCTCCCCGCAGCAGCTGGCCATCAGCGGCAGCGACGAAGCCTTAAGCTGGCTGCAGCTTTCCGCTGCCGTGACGGACTGGGCGCAGCGCTATCAGCGTAGCCAGCCTGTTGCCGGTACGCCGGTCGTCTTGTACGGACACCAGCAGGCCGAGTTCGCCGTGGCGATTTATAGCTGCCTGCTGCACAACATTCCGTACATTCCGGTGGACTGCATTTACCCGCAGGAGCGCCTGCGGGAGATCTGCCATCTGGCCAGCGCCCCTTACTATTACGACGTCGCGACCCGGCAGTTCATCGCCACGGGTGAATCGGGCAAGGTGCTGGAGGAGCAGGATCTGGCCTACATCATGTTTACCTCCGGCAGCACCGGCAAGCCTAAAGGGGTGCAGATTGGGCGTGAAAGCGTGTGGCACTTCATGAAATGGGTCAGCCAGGACTTTTCGCTGCCGGAAAAACCGGTCCTGATGAACCACGCGGTGTTCAGTTTTGACCTCTCCCTGATCCCTTTGCTGGCGAATCTGGCGATGGGTGGACACATCGTGCTGAACGCCAAAGACGATATTCAGAAAGCGAACTGGCTGGAACGACTGAAAAGCAACGCCGTCTCCGCCTGGGTTTCCACCCCCTCTTTTGCTTACCAGCAGCTGCTTTCCCCGCAGTTCAACAGCGAGTATTTACCTGAACTCAACGTCTTTATCTTCATTGGTGAAGTGTTGAATAAAGCGCTGGTTAAACAGCTTCGCCGCCGCTTCCCGCAGGCCAAAATCATCAACTCCTATGGCCCAACGGAAGCGACCATCGCGACCACCGTGGTCGAGATCACGTATGCGATCCTGAACAGCGACAGCGCCGTGCTGCCGGTGGGGGTCATGATGCCTGAGAGCAGAATGGAAATTTCCGCCGAGGGCGAGCTGATTATCTGGGGTAAAAACGTCATGCGCGGCTACCTCGGCCTGCCGCAGGAGAACGCAGAAAAATTACTTCATCGGGAAAATGAAGCATTTCGCGGCTACCGGACCGGCGATCTGGGCTATGAAGCGGGGCTTATCTACTGCCAGGGACGCAACGACAGCCAGGTCAAACTGAATGGCTACCGTATTGAAATCAACGAAATTGAAAACCGCCTGCTGGCGATGTCCGGGATTAACGAAGCGGTGGTGATGCCACTGATGAAACCCTGCGGCAGCGTGCTGCGCATTGCCGCGTTCTGCGTGACGGAGCTGGCGCCGGATACCATCAAAACCTCGCTCTCGAAGGTAGTCCCCCACTACATGGTGCCGTCACAAATTATCGTAAAAGACGCTTTGCCGCTGAATCCTAACGGCAAAATTGACCGCAAGCTGCTGGACGCTTACGCCCGCACAAATTAATGACTCCAGGAACAATTATGGAACAAGAAATTCTCGCCCTGTTCGAAAAAGTGTTATCCCGTAAGGTGGGCTTTCACGATGAGCTGATTGAATCCGACATTCTCGACTCCATCCTGGCGGTCGATATGGTGCTGGAAGTGCAGGACGTTTACGGCTGCATGATCCCGCCGACAGACGTGGCGACGGTGCTGAAAACCCCGGCGGACCTGGCCCGCTATATTGAAGAAAACCGCTAAACGCCCCTGCTGTTAATCCTGCCCTGAAGGCTCTGGCGCATCGCGCCAGAGCCCAGACGCAAAATGAATATCCTTCACCGGAATTAAACCAACCGCTTTTGTGATTTCTCCTACACTTTAGGGGTCGTGTTGTTCTTAACAGAGGAGTCTGCGGTATGGCATTCGTAACCACGAAAGACGGCGTCAACATTTACTACAAAGACTGGGGTCCGAAAGAGGCTCAGCCCATTGTCTTCCACCACGGCTGGCCGTTGAGTGCCGATGACTGGGATAACCAGATGCTCTTCTTCCTGGCAGAAGGCTATCGCGTTATCGCTATCGATCGCCGCGGACATGGACGATCGGACCAGGTGAGTGAAGGCCACGATATGGATCATTATGCGGCCGATGCGTCAGCCGTGGTTGAAAGCCTTGATCTGCACAATGCCGTGCACGTCGGTCACTCCACCGGCGGCGGACAGGTCGCCCGCTATGTTGCGCGGTATGGACAACCACAGGGGCGCGTCGCCAAAGCGGTGCTCGTCAGCGCCGTCCCGCCTCTGATGGTCAAAACGGAGACGAATCCCGGCGGAACGCCGATCGAGGTTTTCGACGGCTTCCGCAAAGCGCTGGCGACTAACCGCGCCCAGTTTTATCTCGACGTTGCCAGCGGTCCTTTCTACGGTTTTAATCGCGATGGTGCCGACGTTTCGCAGGGTACGATCCAGAACTGGTGGCGTCAGGGTATGATCGGAAGCGCCAAAGCCCACTATGAGGGGATTAAGGCGTTTTCAGAGACCGACCAGACGGAAGATTTGAAAACCATCACCGTTCCCGTTCTGGTGCTGCAGGGCGATGACGATCAGGTTGTGCCGTATAAAAATGCCGCCCTTCTCCAGGACAAGCTGCTGGCGAACAGCGTGCTGAAAATTTATCCGGGCTTCCCGCACGGGATGCATACCACCCATGCGGATACTATCAACGCGGACATACTGGCCTTTATTCGCTCATAACGCCGCTTTTATTGCCGGGTGGCGCTGCGCTTACCCGGCCTACGCCACGATATCCCGCTCAATGCATGAACGCCACCCGAGGGTGGCGTTGTTTATTCCGCTTAGCGATTATCCAGCTGGGCGCGAACGTTGTTCAGCCCGGTGGTGTTGATGCGGTAAGGCTGCCCGTTCACGGATCGGATCAGCTTTTTGGCGCGGAGTTTTTTGAAGACGTTCAGCGTGCAGTCGCTCAGCACCAGCCCTTCACGGGTGTAGCACTCAACGGACGTGACGCGGCCAGAACTGTCGCGGACGTGCACAATACGTCCACCTTTGGCGAGAACGTGTAAGGTACGTTGTTCCTGACGGGATAAATTCATACTGGAAAACCTGTGTAATCATCATGCGTAAAAACGAGCCCACACCCGCAGGTGCGTGCGTAAGGTTTAAGCGCAGCGATAACCAGTCCGTCCTGAAAAGGGCGGGAAGCTGATTATCTGATGACAACATTCTCCAGCATCAAAGCCTCGGTAAGCGATGAAAAGGTATTTACGGGGTGAATGATAACGCCGGGGTTTTACAGGGAAATAACCGGGTCTTAAAAATGTGAGGCGGATCGGCTAATCCAAAAGAAAAACCCCAGGTTCACAAGTAACCTGGGGTTTATATCTGGCGGAAGCGCAGAGATTCGAACTCTGGAACCCTTTCGGGTCGCCGGTTTTCAAGACCGGTGCCTTCAACCGCTCGGCCACACTTCCTGAGTGAGGCGAACTATAAACACCTCACCGCGTGCTGTAAAGAGTGCCAGCAATCGTTCGCTGTAAAAATAGTCAAAACGTGTTTAATCGGTTGAACTGACAACACATCGACGATTTTATCAGCACAGGCCTAGTGTTTTTTGATGTACATGTCTTTCGTGTAATAGTACCCCAGCTTATCCGGCGTAAATCCGCCCACCCACGGTTTCACCAGGTGCGTACGGACGTAGTGATACACCGGAATGGCCGGCACATCGCGTCCCAGCAGATCTTCCGCCTGCTGGTAGAACTTACCTCGCTCTTCCGTTGTTTTGGCTTTTGCGGCATTCACCAGCGCCTGGTCGTATTCCGGATTGCTGTACTGGCTGGTGTTTTCGCTGTCGCCGGTGCGGAAGTTGTTCAGGAACGTCGCCGCGTCGTCGTAGTCGGCAATCCAGGCGTAACGCACCGCGTCAAAGTTGTGGGTGTGCATGGTATCCAGCATGGTTTTCCACTCCTGATTTTGCAGCTTCGCGTCCACGCCGAGGTTTTTCTTCCACATAGAGCTGGCGGCAATCGCGATGCGCTGGTGCGATTCAGAAGTGTTATAGAGCAGGTTGAAGCTCAGGGGATGGCTTTCGTTATATCCGGCCTCGTTCAGCAGTTTTTTCGCCTCGGCGATGCGCTTGTCCAGCGGCCAGCTGGCGTAATCCGGGTTCTGGAGCTTTACGCCGCCGATGTCCGGCTGGCTGATGAGCCACGCCGGGCGCTGCCCCTGCCCTAATACTTTTCCGGCAATGATGTCTTTATCGAGCGCCATGTTCAGCGCCTTGCGCACGCGGGCGTCGTTGAACGGCGGCCGGGTGGTATTGAATTCGTAGTAATAGGTCGCCAGCTGCGGAGAAACATCCAGCTGGCTGCCCAGGGTTTTCTTGAGCTGGGCAAACTGGTTGATCGGCACCGTGTAGACAATATCAATTTCGCCCGCTTTATAGCGGTTCACATCCGAGGCCTCGGACGTGATGGGCAGGTAGGTCACCTTGTTAATCACGGTGTGCGCGTTATCCCAGTAGCGCGGGTTGCGCTCCGCCACAATGCGTTCGTTGACCACCCACTGCGACAGCTTATACGCCCCGCTGCTGACGAAGTGCTCAGGCTTGGTCCACTTTTCGCCGAAACGGCCAATCAGCACTTTATCCACCGGCACAAGCGACGGGTGCGCCAGCATGGCGAGGAACGCCGCGTTTGGCTGGGTGAGCGTCACTTCCAGCGTGGTGTCGTTAATGGCTTTCACGCCCAGCGTGTCGGGGGATTTTTTCCCCTGAGCGATATCGGCCGCGTTGGCGATATGCATGTTGCCCGGATAGCTCGCGTATGGTGACGCCGTTTTCGGGTCAATCAGGCGCTGCCAGCTCCAGACCACATCCTCTGCGGTAATCGCCGTGCCGTCGCTCCAGGTGATGCCCGGACGCAGATGGAACGTCCAGACGGTGTTGTCCTTGTTCTCCCATTTTTCCGCCAGCCGGGGCTGGACGTCACCCGACGGGGAAACGCTCACCAGACCTTCGAATAAATCACTGATAATATTGAATTCGACGTCGCTTTCGACTTTATGCGGGTCGAGCGAAGCCGGTTCACTGCCATTATTCCTGACCAGTTCCTGTTTATCGGCCAGCGCGGTTCCTGCCGGCACGTTAGCCGCCCAGGTCGCCGTGCTGGCGCACAGGATCCCGGCGGTAAGTAAAGAGAGCGTAAAGCGCGTGCGTGTTTGTGGTTTCATGTCCTTCGCCTTATTGTCTGTTTTTGTGACGATCCGGAAATAACTCTTAGCGGCCTTATGGTAATAACGCAATAATTTTCAGTAACCTATAAGAGGTTGATCTGATTAATCGCGTCAAACCGCTGTTCATACTGGTGAAACGTATTTATGCAGAAGAAAAAACCAGGTCCCGCGCTAACCTGCTGAGTAAAGATGGGTAAAACCACTTTGAGAGTGACGCGCCGTTTCCTATTCTTTCCGTTAATTACATCTGTCATAAGAGAGTGACTCATGGATCGTATAATTACTTCCTCACGCGACCGCACATCGCTACTCAGCACCCACAAGGTGCTGCGCAATACCTATTTCATGCTCAGCCTGACGCTGGCGTTTTCGGCGATCACCGCCACCGCCAGCACCATGCTGATGCTGCCGTCTCCGGGGCTGATCCTGACCCTGGTGGGTATGTATGGTTTGATGTTCCTGACCTACAAAACCGCTGACAAACCGGTCGGTATTCTGTCCGCGTTTGCCTTCACCGGCTTCCTGGGCTACATCCTGGGGCCAATCCTGAACGCGTATCTGTCCGCCGGAATGGGTGACGTGATTGGTATGGCGCTGGGCGGCACCGCGCTGGTGTTCTTCTGCTGCTCGGCCTACGTGCTGACCACGCGTAAGGACATGTCCTTCCTCGGCGGCATGCTGATGGCGGGTGTTGTGGTGGTGCTGGTGGGTATGGTGGCCAACATCTTCCTGCAGCTGCCTGCTCTGCACCTGGCGATCAGCGCCGTATTTATTCTGATCTCTTCCGGCGCGATCCTGTTTGAAACCAGCAACATCATTCGCGGCGGTGAGACGAACTATATCCGCGCCACCGTGAGCCTGTATGTGTCGCTGTACAACATCTTCGTCAGCCTGCTGAGCATCCTGGGCTTCGCCAGCCGCGATTAAGCTGACCTGCTGAAACAAAAAGGAGAATGCCCCCGGCATTCTCCTTTTTTTATGCCTTAATCACCCCGGCAAATATAGGTGGGGTAACGCCGGTCCTGAATCAGCCATACGGAAGGCGAGAGTTCAGAGATCGTGAGATAGTAGCGTGCGGTCGGGCTGGCAAAGCTTCCCCACTGGGCATCAGGGGTGTTGTCATTGTGTCGACGCCAGGTCTTGGTGTAGCTCAGGACAATTACCTTATCATCGTCCCGTCGCTCCCACGTAAAATCCACGTCCCTGTCAACGATCAGGCTCTTACCTTCAGCCTTTGCAGCGCCTTTGTAGGTGGTCAGGCCGGTGCCGTTACGATGAAAATAGAACTGGGCAACGGCATTGACCTTCACTTCATTTGCCTTTCCTTGATTGCGCGTAAAATTAAACTCGGTGCTGCAGGTCAGCGCATCGCGCTTATAGGCTCCGCCGGTGTAGATAAAGAGCGCAAACGCCCCGCCAACGACTGCGCCACCCAGTCCGAACAGAAGTCTGTTTTTCATTCTTCCGCCCCGCTTTTATAGCGAATAGTTTTACACAGGCTGGCTTCACTCACCGGGCAGGCGCCGATGAAAACCTCATCGGCGGCGGCAAGCGAAAAGCGGGCGCTGAAATAATAAATGTTGTACTCCTCGCGCTCGCACGCGACGTTATTTTTCTTCAGCAGCTCGGCCAATTTTGATAACACCAGCGGTCGGCCATGATCGTTGATCACCCAGAGCCGACAGCCAGCTATTTTTTCCTTAACGGGTTTGAGTGTTGCGGGTACGGTTATCTCAAGCTGTCGGCTAAAAAACAGGCTAAACCCCACGACTGACGTCGTTAATACCGCTAAAACCAGCCACCACTTTTTGGATAAACGCTTATATCCTGACGGCTGCTCAACGGACGGCTGAGATACTTCGGGCGTAACGCTCTCTGCGGGCTTAAAAATAACGTCGGCGTCAAAGCGGAATCCAAACCGGGGCACGGTCACGATATAGTCGTGGCTGTCGCCCAGGGCGTGGAAGCTTTTGCGTAATTCACTTACCGCCTTATTGAGGTTATTTCCCGACGGCGTAAAGCCGAACTCCTCCCACACGCGAGTGATCAACTCTTCCCGGCTCAGGTCGCGCCCTTTATGACGAATAAACTCCTGTAAAAGACGAACGGCCGGAGCCGAAAGCGTTAATACAGACTCGGGTTGCCCAACAATACTTATTGCATGTGCTTCAGGATCGAATAACAACGAATTATTGCATATAAAAAACATCTTTTATTCTCGGCTGTTACCGCATGCTTTTTAATCCCTGATACAACGACAAGAAAATCGCCTCCTGAACTGATTGTTTTTTCATCAGAAGGAGTTTTCTCCCCATCCCGGGTCGCGGTATTTTCGCTTAACTATACAACCTTAAAGCCAGGAAAGCAGGATAAAAAACTGTATATAACGAGTTAATTAATACAAATTTTCACAAACCGCTGTTCTGGTTAAAGTTTCCCTGCCCTGAAGCAATACGTTAGCAGAGGGTGTCCCGTTGTGAATGCGCCGGGAATGAACTCAACGCAGGCGGACCGAAAGTGAAACAGAAAAATAGTGTGAATAAGACAACTGCCTTTTATATCGCCGCGCTGTCATTGCCATTTTTCTCAGAAATGGCACTGGCCAATATGAGCGTGTATCCCATGGAACTTAACGTGGATAAGTCCGGTGCGGCGCAAATTAAGGTGGCGTCAAAAACGGATGATATTCAGTTCATTCGGGTGAGGCAAAAGAAAATTCTTAATCCCGGCACGCCCCTGGAAAAAGAGATTGATGTGGCCTCGTGGAAAGAAGGTGGCGTTGTTGTCACACCGGAAAAATTCGCCCTTGCGGCAGGCGCAATGCGCGTGGTTCGCCTGGTATCGCTTGCACCACCGGAAAAAGAGACGACCTGGCGCGTCTATTTTGAAGGCGTAAAGCAGCCTGACAGCATTATTCCGGGCAAGGCAGAAAGCCCTGCGGCGACGGCAAGACTGGGCGTCAATGTGATCTGGGGCGCCCTGATCCATCTCGCACCGGAAAAAAGCGTGGTTTCACTGACGATTGACCCTCTCAGGGGAACGTTAAAAAACAACGGCACGTTGCGCGTGCCGCTCAGGGAGATCGGTGTTTGTGATGCGGATTCATCGTGTAGATGGATTAAAGAAGACGCGACGATTTATCCGGACACCGAACGGAAATTAAAAACGCTCACGAAGGTACAAGGCCAGAAATATAAATTCCGATACTTCAACTGGCTGAATAAAAGCGCTGAAGAAGCTGATTTACCCGTCGTGCAATAACACGACGCCACCGTAAAAACCCCACAGGGTTTGATTAAAGAGCCAGGGTGCTCATTTGTAAATATGGAGATATCAATGCGTAAGTACTTTAAACCTCTGATGATTGTTGCCGCGATGACCACGTCCGTTAGCGCGCTGGCGATTCAAAAAGATATTACCGTCAACGCCAGCGTTGATTCACAGCTGGATATGACTCAGGCCGATAACACGCCGCTGCCGGCAAGCATCGATATGCAGTACCTGCCTGGCCGCGGTCTGGAAAGCTACCGTCTGAATACCAAGGTGTGGTCTAACTCCGCCACCAGCAACGTGAAAGTCCGTCTGGTGAGCGCCGCGAAGCTGGCGAATGCCGACGGTGCTGAAACCATCCCTATGACGGTGAAGCTGGGCGATAAAACCCTCTCTACCGCAGATGTTGAATACACCGGTACCGAACTGTTCCCGGGGAGCATTGAAAACGGTTCTGCGGTACTGCCGCTGACCATTTCCCAGACCACCAAAGGCATTCTGAAAACCGGTCAGTACAGCGGCGTTGTCAGCCTGATGCTGACGCAGGCGACGACCACGGAAGGCGGTGCGTAACACCACAGCACCTAAGGAATAACGTCAGAGGGTGCCCACCCTCTGACGTCAGGATGATGTCGAGGCTCGTTCATGGCGTTTCACAGAAATACTCTCCTCTTTGTTGCTTTGTTACCCGCTTCCATCCAACTCGCCTGCGCCGGGCTGGCCGTCCCACCAGGTTTTGAAGATCTGGCAAAGACGCAGCGCCTGTGGACAGAGGTGAACCTCTACGGCGAATCGCTGGGCCTTTTTGAAACGGATATCACGCTTGAAACGGTGAGCTTTGTCGCACCTGAGACCGTGGTAGCGGCCATCAAACGCCGGTTTAATGACGCCCCATCCCTCGTTGCCACCGTCTCTGCCGCGCTGGCCGTTCCGCTTGCCCGTAACGGCAACCTGGCCTGCAGCAGCAACGGCTCCGCAGCGGGCTGCGATTACATCGATACCGATCGCGCGGCCATTATTTATGACGAGAATAACGCCCGCATTAACCTGTTCCTGGACAAGAAATTTCTGCCTAAGCAGACGGCAGAGAACGCATGGTATCAGCCCACGCACGGCACCGAAAATGCGCTGATCCATCAACAAAACATTAACTTCGTTGCCGACAGGGATTATCAGTCGGCCACCGTGCAGGGCAACGGCGCGCTGGCGCTCACCCAGGACGGCTATGTAAATCTCGACTGGACCTGGCTGGGGCAGCGTTCACGGCACCAGCAGCAGCAGGAGGTCACCGTCAACAACGCCTGGTTCCGCCAGGATATCCTGCGTCAGTACTACGTCCAGGCAGGCGAGATGGATACCCGCGATCTGTTCAGCAATGCCGGCGGAAATATCACCCTCAGCCAGCTGCCGCTGGGCAAAATTCGCGGCCTGCGCACGGGTTCAACACGGGCGTGGATGAACCCGGTTCAGCAGTCGAAGGGAACCCCTGTTACCGTGCTGCTTTCCCATGACGCGCGTATCGACGCCCGCCGGGGCAATCAGCTGCTGGCGAGCTTTTATCTGAATGCCGGGGCGCAAACCCTGGACACGCGCTCGTTCCCGGACGGGAGCTACACCGTGACGCTCTCCATCTATGAAAATAACCGGCTGACGCGCACCGAGCAGGTGCCGTTTACCCGAACCGGCATTACGCCATTCGACCGCGTCGAGTGGTTCCTGCAGGCGGGCGAAACCGACAACAGCGATCAAAACGAAGAGCGCCGCGCGGTTGCGCAGGCGGGCGTTCGTCTGCCCGTCACCCCGACGCTGGCGCTGACCAGCGGCGCAACGTTCAAGAAAAACCAGCGTTTCCTGGAGAACGCGCTCGACTGGAGCCGGGGCTTCAACGCGGGCCCGATCGATGGCGTGCTGAGTACCCGGTTTAGCTACCTCTACGGCAGCGAAGGCCAGCGCGGCAATATCCAGCAAATCAGCTACAACGACGGTTTTTCTTTGAGCGTCTATCGAAACGCGTTATCCGCTGAAAACTGCAACACCCAAAGCGCGGGATTTGACGCCGTGAACGGCTGTTATCGCACCCTCTCGGTGATGTTCTCCGTCCCGGTCGGCGCCTGGTATGCGAGCCTGGGCTATTCGGATAACCGCAACGAAGGCCGGTACGTTTCACGCCGGGAGCTGCCGGACAGTGACGATCGCCACGATGCGGGTTTGCCGTGGGAATCGGTCTATATGACCCGCACGCGCACGCGCGCCTGGCAGGCTGGCCTGAGCAATGCCTTCAGCACCCATGGCCTGAACATTAACAGCAGCATTAACCTGTTCATGCGTAACGATGACGCCCGCGAAGGCAGGGATAAAGGCGGCTACCTGAGCGTGAGCCTGTCCATGGCGCATAACCGCCAGGGCGATGCATCAAGCTACACCTCTCTGGGCGCGACATGGCAGCACCAGCAGCGTGAAAAAAACCAGCTGAGCTACAGCGTGGCGCATAACTGGTATGCCGATGCCCGCGGTGAAAATGAGTATGGCCTCAGCGCGTCGGGCATTAATAGCGACTCGCTGAATACCTCAGCCTATACGCGCCAGGGCGGACGATATGGCAACGGGAGTCTGACCGTCAGCGACGCCTGGGATCGTCAGGATCGTCGCCATACGCTGAGCAGCAGCGGCAACTACAGCTCGACGTTTGCGCTGTCCCGCTCTGGCCTGTGGCTGGGCCGCTGGAGCGACGGTCGCCCTGCTTCCGCCGTCGCGGTGAACGTGACCACGCCGGAAGATGCTCAGGATCCGCGCGTCGCCGTGTCGCTGGATAACGGCGGCAGTGCCGATATTCCAGGCAATAGCTGCGCCCTCTTCGCGGTGCCGGGCTATCAGCAGACAACGTTGACGGTTAACGAATCGCTGGATGTCTCACGAGGAGCCAGCAGTGAAATCACGCAAGGATCGGGCAGCAGAACGCTGTTTATGGTGCCTGGCAAACTGCTGCGCCGGGACGTGCAAACCACCGCAAGCTACACCTGGCTCGGCCAGTTAACCGACGAGCGTCATTCGCCGTTTATCGGCGGCGTGCCGCTGAACGTGAACGGCTGGAGCGACCTTGGCAACGGCGGGTTTAGCGCCCAAAGCGACGCCCTGCTGCATAACCTCTACCTGGTGCGTCAGCAGCAGTTTTATCAGTGCGCGCTGAACGTGAAGAGTATGCGCGACGTGGTGCGTTATGTCGGGTCGATCCCCTGTAAGGAGTTAACCTTCTCCGCCCTGCCGGATGCCGTCCAGCAGCAGGCACAGCTGATGCTGGCAGGACGGTCGGTCCCTGCTGGACCGACTGCCATGAACACCGATAGCCTCACTAAAGGGAAATGATGTGATTAAGTGCCTCTTTATTTTTCTGTTCTTAAGCCTGTGGGCCAGCCAGACGCTGGCAGGCTCTCCCGCGGGACGAAATACCAGCGTAGGGATCAGCTTCGATCGCACCGCGCCGCCCGCGCGTTTTGACATCTGGTTTCATGAATCGGGCGGCTTTGACGCCGCCGATCCGCAAAAGTGGGGGCGCAATACCCTGACCTGTCAGTCCCGTACCGATACCACGAACGGCGCCTGCATGAACTCACCGGTCTGGTTCTCGGCGAACCCGGCCGCGCCTTATGCCATCAATTTAGCGTTTAGCCATTCCCTTACCGGCAAGACGGTGAATATCAAGGTTTATGGCGATCACTACATGTTTATCAACAATAAAGTGTTCACCTTTGCCAGCTTTGTCACGGGAGGGACGACGGAAATTGCTAACTGGAACAGAGAGCCCTACTTCGATTTCTATATCGTGAAAAGCGAACTGGATAAGCTCGCCCTGCCGGGGATCTGGACCGCCACGCTGAAGCAGAACCTGCGCCAGTGGGGAAGCGCCGACTGCGGCGGCAACTTCAATGACGTGAATGTCGGCTGTCCTGGCTATCTCACCATCGCCAAATGGCAGGCAAATATTCGCATTGAGGTGGTCGACCCGGGAAACCAGCAGATTTACCTGCCAGCCTTTCCGCACTCCACGCCCATCGTTAACCTCAACCTGACCAACTTCCCGGGGCGCCCCGGGGGCAGCGAGATCAAGGGGGAAAACACGCTGGATATGTGCCTGTACGACGGCAAAAACAGCACCAGCACCCGCGCCTATCTGCGTTTTGAAGATGACGGGCTTCCCTCTGCGGGACGTGCCGAAGGCGCGTTTTCTATCCGGCGGCGCGGTGGAAGCCAGACGGATGCGCGGGACCGTCTCGACTATCAGGTCTCCGTTACCCATCCCGTCACAGGCGCAACCGAAACCGTCGCGAACGGTAAAACCGTAGTCTGGCAAGGCACTAACGATCCGCAGTATCTGCGTCAGGTCGTGCTGCCCGGCGGACGCGAGAGCGTACTGTGCATTCCTGCGCCAATTATCCTGAAAACCCCCGCGTTCGCCGCCAGCAGCAAAAACGCGGGCGACTATACCGGCACGCTGCGCGTCATCTATACGCCCAGCACGTTATAACGAGGTCACCGTGAGTTACGCCATTCTCGACAATAATCGATTTTACGCCGAAGGACTGCGCTATGCGCTGCTGCGTCGGGGCGTTCAGTTAGAAGTCCAGAGCGATACCGTACAATGGCAGCCAACGCTGCTTACCCGTCGCGTGATTGTCGTCCGCTGCCGTTTTTCCGTGGCGGCGACGCATCAGGCGCTGATCAATATTTTGCTCAGGCTGGAAGCCGCCCGCTGGAAAGGCAGCCTTTATCTGGTCTGCAACGAAAAGGGGTGGGCGCTGGCGACGCATTTACGCAAGCGTTTCAGTACGCTAACGCTTTATATCATCGACGACCGGATCGCCGTTGCCGATGCGGCGTATTTGCTGGCAAAAGAGCCACGTCGCGTTCGAAGCCTGGACTGCTGCCTGACCGTTCCTGAATTCAACGTGCTCGATCTGATGCTGACCGGGTTGCCGGTCCGCCACATTGCCATCGTGACGCACATGTCGGAGAAACAGGTTTCAACCCATAAATGCAACGCGCTGAAGAAGCTCAATGCCAACAACCTGCTTCAGCTGCTCCTGTAGGGCACGGTTTATCCTGAGCCCGCTTTTTTGCTACACTGTCGCCGATTTTTCACCTACGACAGAAGATTATGTTCATTTTTGCAGGCCAGGAAATTGAGACCGATAGCGAAGGCTATCTGAAAGATACAACGCTCTGGAGCGAACCGCTGGCGGAGAAAATTGCGGAAAACGAAGGGATTACTCTTTCCACCGAACACTGGGAAGTGGTGCGTTTTGTGCGCGAGTTCTATCTCGAGTTCAACACCTCTCCGGCCATCCGCATGCTGGTCAAGGCGATGGCCAATAAGTTCGGTGAAGAGAAAGGCAACAGCCGCTATCTCTATCGCCTGTTCCCGAAAGGCCCGGCAAAACAGGCCACCAAAATTGCCGGCCTGCCTAAGCCGGTGAAGTGTATTTAATACCGAATACCGAAGTTGACGTATTCGCGCCCCGGTTGATGGGGTTCCGTTAAGACCTTATCAACCCGCGCGCTGCGCGGCCCACCCGCTTTCAGCCACGCCACCAGCTTGTCAACCTGCTCCGCTTCGCCACAGGCGACCACCTCAACGCTGCCGTCATCCATGTTGCGCGCGTATCCCGTTAGCCCAAGCTCAATCGCTTCGCGCTGGGTACTGTAGCGGAAACCCACGCCCTGAACGACGCCGTGAACCCAGGCAATGGTGCAGACTTTAGACATTCTTCTTCTCCTTAACGTAGCGTTTTCGGCAAACAACCATAGTGCTGCCGGAAACGGGCGGTGAAACGAGAGCTGGACAGATACCCACATTGTAATGCGATTTCGCCGATCGGTAATCGGGTTGACTGTAACTGTGACAAAGCCACGGCCATCCTCACCTCCTCGACAATCTGGCGAAAACTCTGTGATTCCTCGCGTAACCGTCTGCGCAGCGTCGGCACGCTCAGGGCCAGACGGCTGGCGACGTCCTGCGCGGTCCAGGCTCTGGCGGGCGACAGCATAATGAACTGTCGCACCTGCTCGGTCAGGTTATTGCTTCGCTCGATAAGCAGCGGACCTGCCACGCCGTCATGCAGCAATGCCAGCAACAGACCGAAGGCCTGATGTTTTTGCAGCGCCTCCGGTAACTCCTGACGCACGGCGTGCAGCAGGTTATCCCACATAAACGCCAGCCCCTCGCTCAGCGGAGCGCAGAGCGAATGCAGCGTCGTGCGCGGCCAGGATTTCAGGTAATGCGCTTTAAACTCGGCAACGATTTCCGGCGATAACATCAGCAAGTCCGAGTGAAACAGACCGTTTGCAGGCTGATTGATGATCTCCATTGCCGTATTGGCAGGGATAATGATGAGTTCATTCCGGGTGGCCACCAGGCGGTTATCGTCCTGCACAATCACCTTACTGCCGTGAGTGATATGGCAAATCGCCGGAAAAAAGAGCTTAACCTGGTGCAGGCGATGCATTTTGCTGGCACTCACTTCACCCGCCGTGAGATGTTTATGTCGAAAATGGAACTCCTGCACCGGTTCATCCTTATCTGCTGTAGGTTGCGGTTAACTGCGCCTTTGCCAGAACGTGACTATTGAGCATAAAGCCGACCAGCGCGCCGCTGGCATTGTTGTCGATGGGCAGGGTATCCACGTCCAGCGCCCAGACGGTCATCTGATAGCGGTGAGGCTTATCGCCTGCGGGCGGACATGCGCCGCCGAATCCAGAATAACCGAAATCATTACGCCCCTGCACAGCGCCAGCAGGTAATTTTTCGCCATTTGGGTTACCGGCATCAGCGGGCAGCGTCATTGTCTTCACGGGAATGTTGGCTACTGTCCAGTGCCACCAGCCGCTGCCGGTAGGCGCATCCGGGTCATAGACCGTAATGGCAAAACTTTTCGCACCCGTGGGCGGATTTGTCCACGCCAGCTGCGGGGACTGGTTACCACCGTGGCAGCCAAATCCCTCAAACACCTGCTGTGGCGCTAACCGCCGGTCGCCGGAAATATCCCGGCTGGTCATGCTGAAAGGCGTTGCGGCTAAAACCTGAAAACTCATTGCCGTCAGAGCGGCTATTGTGATGACACTGCGCTTTTTCATGGGGGGTTTCCTTTGCTGAACTGGAATCCCACTGTATATCCCGCCGCAGTACCGTAATGTGCTTAAGCGATTTGATTTTGTGCCGAAACGCTCAACGGCATCCGCAGATGATTGCGCCTTGCTGAATGTGCTACTCTACGCGCCATTTCCCTGAAATCGACAGAACAGCAAATTATGAGTGTACGTTTAGTGTTAGCCAAAGGGCGCGAGAAATCCTTACTGCGCCGTCATCCCTGGGTCTTTTCCGGCGCGGTTGCCCGTATGGAAGGCAAAGCCAGCCTCGGTGAAACCATTGATATCGTGGACCACCAGGGGAAATGGTTAGCGCGAGGCGCCTACTCGCCAGCCTCCCAGATCCGCGCGCGCGTCTGGACATTCGATAAAGACGAAACCATTGACATCGACTTCTTCGTGCGTCGTCTGCAGCAGGCGCAGCAGTGGCGCGACTGGCTGGCTAAACGCGACGGGCTGGACAGCTACCGCCTGATTGCCGGTGAATCTGACGGCCTGCCGGGCGTGACCATCGATCGCTTCGGTAACTTCCTGGTGCTGCAGCTCCTGAGCGCCGGGGCGGAATACCAGCGCGCTGCGCTGATTAGCGCCCTGCAAACACTGTTCCCGCAGTGCGCCATTTACGACCGCAGCGATGTGGCGGTGCGCAAAAAAGAAGGCATGGAGCTGACTCAGGGGCCGGTCACGGGTGAACTGCCGCCTGCCCTGCTGCCAATTGAAGAGCACGGCATGAAGCTGCTGGTGGATATTCAGGGCGGGCACAAAACGGGTTACTACCTTGACCAGCGCGACAGCCGTCTGGCGACGCGTCAGTACGTTGCCGATAAACGCGTGCTCAACTGCTTCTCCTACACCGGTGGGTTTGCCGTTTCGGCGCTGATGGGCGGCTGTGCCCAGGTGGTCAGCGTGGATACCTCGCAGGAAGCGCTGGACGTGGCAAAACAGAACGTCGAGCTGAACAAACTGGACTTGAGCAAAGCCGAATTTATACGCGACGACGTCTTCAAGCTGCTGCGTAAATATCGCGACCAGGGCGAGAAGTTCGACGTCATCGTGATGGATCCGCCAAAGTTTGTGGAGAACAAAAGCCAGCTGATGGGCGCCTGCCGCGGATATAAAGATATCAACATGCTGGCCATCCAGTTGCTGAACCCGGGCGGGGTTTTGCTCACCTTCTCCTGCTCCGGCCTGATGACCACCGATTTATTCCAAAAAATCATCGCCGATGCCGCAATAGATGCTGGTCGTGATGTACAATTTATAGAGCAGTTCCGTCAGGCAGCCGATCACCCCGTGATTGCTACCTACCCGGAAGGACTGTATCTGAAAGGGTTTGCCTGTCGCGTCATGTAACTTGAAAAGAGAAATATTGCCCGCACATAACGTGTAAGTCGTATTTCCCGGGAGGTGACTATGATTGCCAGCAAATTCGGTATCGGCCAGCAGGTCCGCCACACTTTGCTCGGGTATTTGGGTGTGGTCGTGGATATCGACCCGGAGTATTCCCTTGATGAGCCGTCAGCAGACGAGCTGGCGGTGAACGCAGAGCTTCGCGCTGCACCCTGGTACCATGTGGTGATGGAAGGTGACGACGGGCAACCCGTCCACACCTACCTTGCCGAAGCGCAGCTAAGCAGCGAGCTGCAGGAAGAGCATCCGGAGCAACCCACTATGGATGAACTTGCTCAGACTATCCGCAAACAGTTACAGGCTCCGCGCCTGCGGAACTAAGCGTGTAAAAAAAGCCCGATGAACGGGCTTTTTTTTATTACTTCGCCAGCCCCAGACGGGGGATGTCGATCGCCGGACAGCGATCCATGACGACGTTCAGCCCCGCATCCCGCGCCAGCACGGCAGCCTGCTCGTTAATCACGCCCAGCTGCATCCACAGCGTTTTCGCCCCGACGGCGATAGCGTCCTGCGCCACTTCCCACGCCGCCTCGGAATTACGGAAGACATCGACCATATCAATTTTTTCCGGCACGTCAGCGAGCGTGGCATAACCCTGCTGGCCCAGTAAGGTTTTCCCGGCCACTTTTGGCGAGACCGGGATGACGTGATAGCCCTGATCGAGAAGGTATTTCATCACCCGATAGCTGGGACGATCGGGTTTATCGCTCGCGCCCACCAGCGCAATGGTACGCGTGGATGTCAGAATCTCGGCAATATCGTTCTCTTTCATGGTTTTTCTCCTGGCTTTTTTAAAAGTGTACGCCAAACCGCACATCTCAACCATCCATCCCATACCGATGCATGAGGGCAAAACGGCCAAATATGTCTATATGTTAGTAAACGTGATTATCGAAAAATATAGATACATTAATGCGGCGACAGGATTTCTGACGGGAGCCTTCTATGAAAACCGGTATTGCCACTGCTCTGATTGCATTAGTGATGCCGGTCTGCGTTTTTGCTACCACGCTCCGGCTCTCTACCGACATTGATCTCCTGGTACTGGACGGAAAAAAGGTCTCCAGTTCGTTATTGCGCGGTGCGGACAGTATCGAGCTGGATAACGGACCGCATCAGCTGGTATTCCGCGTAGAAAAATCGATCGGTCTGGCCAATCACGAGCAACGGATGTACATCTCCCCGCCGCTGATCGTCAGCTTTAATACCCGACAAATCAGTCAGGTGAATATTACCCTGCCACGCCTTGAAACGGAGAAGGAATCAGCGGCCTTCGACGCATCTCCCCGCATTGAACTGCTGGACGGGGATGCGATGCCGATTCCGGCGAAGCTGGATATTCTGGCGCTGACGACTTCACCGAAAGGTCCGGACTACGAGGCCGCGACGCAGACCTATAACAAAGCCGGTAAACGCGCGTCGCTTCCTCAGTTTGCCACCATGATGGCTGACGACAGTACGCTGCTTTCCGGCGTCTCTGAACTGGACGTCATTCCTCCCCAGTCCCAGGCCCTGACGGAACAGCGCCTTAAATTCTGGTTCCAGCAGGCCGATGCCGACACGCGGGCCCGGTTTTTACAATGGGCAAAACAACAACCTTCATCATAAGCCACATTTTTTACGCCTTTCTCTTGCAGCGTCAGACGGTTCCCGTCATCGTGTAGGCAGTTAACCTGATGGATATGATTATGGAACTGACAACACGCAGGCTCCCGGAACGCAAACACATTGCTCTGGTGGCGCACGATCACTGTAAACAAATGCTGCTTAACTGGGTTCGCCGCCATCAGTCTTTGCTGGAAAAGCACGCCCTGTCGGCGACCGGCACCACCGGTAACCTGATCCAGCGCGAAACGGGTCTGGAGGTAAACGCCATGCTGAGCGGCCCGATGGGCGGCGATCAGCAGGTCGGCGCACAGATTTCCGAAGGGAAGATTGATGTGCTGATCTTCTTCTGGGACCCGCTAAACGCGGTTCCGCACGACCCGGACGTCAAGGCCCTGCTGCGCCTGGCGACGGTGTGGAATATTCCGGTGGCGACAAACCTCTCGACGGCGGATTTCATCATCGAATCGCCGCAGTTTAACTCGCCGGTAGATATCCTTATTCCGGACTATCAGCGTTATCTTTCAGAGAGATTGAAGTAGCTTTTTTTGCCGGGTGGCGGCTACGCCTTACCCGGCCTACCCATCCTTACCCTTCGTCGTTATGGCTTCCGCGCCACCGGCACATCAATACTCTTCAAAATATCGACAAACACGGATGGATCCTCTTTATTGAACAGCAGCCACACGCGATGGCGCGCGCGGGTCATCGCCACATACAGCAAACGCCGCTCTTCGGCATCCGGAAAGTCTTCCGGCACCGGCAGCAGGGCCTGCTCCATGACCGACTCGCGGGCCGGGGCCGGGAAACCGTCGCTCCCCTCTTTCAGCCCCATAACAATCACATAGTCGGCCTGCTGCCCTTTGCTGGCGTGAATCGTCATAAATTCAAGCTGCAGCTTCGGCCAGCGGGTGGCCGCCTTTTCCAGCGCCTCGGGTTTGAGGTGATGGTATCGCGCCAGCACCAGGATACGTTCATCAGGCTTCGCGTAGCCGCTGAGCTTGTCCAGCAGCGGTTCCAGCTGGTCTTCCGCCAGCAGGGTCACGGCTTTTTTATCCCCTGCCCGCAGGCTATTGAGCGGCTTTGCCAGCTGATGCGGGTTCTGCTGGATAAAGCGGTTGGCGATTTCACCAATCCGTGAATTGAAGCGGTAGGTGGTGTCCAGATCGCTGCGATCGCCTTCGCCAAAATAGTGGTGGAATGCGGTCGTCAGCGAAAGCTGCGCCCCGCTGAAGCGATAGATGGCCTGCCAATCGTCACCCACCGCAAACAGCGAGGTATGCTTATTTTGCGCCCGTAGTGCCGAAAGCAGCGCTGCGCGCTGCGGAGAGATGTCCTGGAACTCATCCACCAGAATATGTTTCCACGGGCTGACAAAGCGCCCCTTCTCCAGAATGATGATGGCCTGGTGGATTAGGCCGGAAAAATCGACGGCATTTTCCGCTTTCAGCGCGGTTTTCCATGCCTTCAGCAGCGGCGCCATCAGCTTGACACGCTTTGAAAACAGATCGCGGATCGCCTCCGGCGCGCTTTCAATCATCTCTGCCTGCGTTCCGCCGTGCATTCGCATCAGGCTGACCCAGCGGTCAAGCCGTGAACCCAGCCGACGCGCCAGTTTGTCATCCTGCCAGAAGCTGCCTTCCGGCACGTCCCAGTTGAGCTCCTCCTCGAGCCACTGACGCCACCCTTTCGCCTGCGCCTTTTTCTCACTGCACTGCTGGCGCCACGTTTTGATAAACAGCGCCTGGCGCGCCTGCGCGTCGTTTTCCAGCTTACTGATAGCAGGCACTTTTTTACTGCCCTGCTGAATAATATGCAGGGCAAGGGCATGGAAGGTTCTGGCCGTGATATCCCGGGTATGCAGACGTTCCTGGATCCGTTCGTCCATCTCCTGGGCAGCCTTGCGGCCAAAGGCCAGAAGCAGAATTTGATCGGCGACCGCTTCCCCGGTCGTCAGCAGCCAGCCGGCACGCGCGACCAGCACCGACGTTTTACCGCTACCGGCCCCCGCCAGCACCAGCAGCGACTGCTCGCCGTTGACCACCGCGCGCGCCTGAGCCGGATTAAGCGGAGAAGACTCCACCGTACTGAAAAAGTCGGCGTATTGGGTGAGCATGGCGTCCGTCCAGGCCTGATTATGGGCGAGTCGGCTTTTATCCTTTTCATTCAGCCAGGCCTGGCACTGGCGCCAGGCGTCGCGACAATTGTCAAACTCCTCAAGACGCGCCACGGATAACGGCAGCGCCGAGAGCGCCTGCCGGATCTTTTGCTGCAACCCGGCGGTCTGCTGACGGGTGAGCCACGAATGCTGCGCGTTGCTTTGCGCGATATCGTCCAGCACCTTTTGAAGCACTCCGGCGGCAATCACGCTCATATCCTGACTCCACTGCTGCCAGAGCGCGTTCAGGTGATGATGGAAACGCTGGGTTTCTGCCCACTCGGTGCCGTGAAGACGCACGACTTTATCGTCAGGCAGTACGAACTCGAGTTCGCCCCACACCAGCCCGCGTTTGCAGTGGATAGCCAGAAGCTGATTAAACGGAATAAGGTATTCGTGGCGTTCCCCGGAGACTTTTACCCCGGCATTGAGGAGAACCACCCGGTCGTAAGGGTGTTGCGCCAGACGTTTGCCTAACGACGTTGCTTTCAGTTCCATGTTCCGCCAAATCCACGAAGAGATAATTTACCTGACAGTGTAACTGCCAGTTTTAAGGTGCTCCAGCCTAAAAAAACGTTACAATCATTGGGCGTTAATTTTATCGAAAGGAAGTGAGGGTTTATGCGTACCGTTCTGAATGTGTTGAATTTTGTGCTGGGCGGTTTTGCCACCACCCTTTCCTGGCTTTTTGCCACGCTGGTGAGCATCGTCCTGATTTTCACGCTCCCCCTGACTCGCTCCTGCTGGGAAATCACAAAACTCTCCTTCATCCCCTACGGGAATGAAGCCATCCACGTTGACGAGCTGAATCCGGAGAGCAAAAACGCCCTGATGAATACGGGGGGTACCCTGCTTAACATTCTGTGGCTGATTTTCTTCGGCTGGTGGCTCTGCATCATGCATATTTTTGCGGGTATTGCGCAGTGCATCACGATTATTGGTATTCCGGTGGGGATCGCGAACTTTAAGATCGCCGCTATCGCTCTTTGGCCCGTCGGGCGCAGGGTTGTTCCGGTCGAAGTGGCCCAGGCGGCGCGTGAAGCCAATGCGCGTCGTCGTTTTCAGTAACTAAGGACTGGCCGCGTTTATGCTAAGCCCACTGCTTCGCCGTTATACCTGGAACAGCACCTGGCTTTATAACGTCAGGATATTTATCGCACTTTGCGGCACGGTTGCCCTGCCCTGGGGGCTGAATGACGTCAAGCTCACCATCCCGCTCACGCTGGGCGTCGTGGCTGGGGCGCTGGCGGATCTGGACGATCGTCTGGCCGGGCGTTTACGCAACCTGGTCATCACGCTCGTCTGCTTTTTTATTGCATCAGCGTCCGTTGAGTTACTTTTCCCCTGGCCCTGGCTGTTTGCCCTGGGTCTGACGCTCTCAACCAGCGGGTTTATTTTGCTGGGCGGCCTTGGGCAGCGCTACGCCACTATCGCGTTTGGCGCCCTGCTGATTGCCATCTATACCATGCTGGGCGCATCCCTCTACGACCAGTGGTACCAGCAGCCTGTTCTGCTGCTGCTCGGCGCCATCTGGTATAACCTGCTGACCTTAACCGGTCATCTGATCTTCCCGGTTCGTCCTCTGCAGGACAACCTTGCCCGCAGCTTTGAGCAGCTAGCCCACTATCTGGAACTGAAATCCCGGCTGTTCGACCCGGATATCGAGGAAGAAAGCCAGGCGCCGCTCTACGATCTGGCGCTGGCAAATGGTCAACTGGTCGCCACCCTTAACCAGACAAAAGCCTCTCTGCTGACCCGTCTGCGCGGCGATCGCGGTCAGCGCGGAACGCGAAGAACCTTACACTACTATTTTGCCGCCCAGGACATTCATGAACGCGCCAGCTCCTCGCACGTCCAGTATGCCGCCCTGCGAGAGAAGTTCCGCTACAGCGACGTGATGTTCCGCTTCCAGCGCCTGCTCTCCATGCAGTCCCAGGCGTGCCAGCAGCTCTCGCGCTCCATTCTGCTGCGCACGCCCTATCAGCATGACCCACGTTTTGAACGCGTATTTAGCCATCTTGATGCGGCACTCGACCGCGTTCAGGCCAGCGGAACGTCACCGGAACACATTAAAGCGCTGGGCTTTCTGCTGAACAACCTGCGGGCGATTGACGCACAGCTGGCGACCATCGAGTCCGAGCAGGCGATGGCGCTTCCGGGCAGCGAGGTCGACAATCAGCTTGCTGATGACAGCGTGCACAGTGTTAGCGATATGTGGCTACGCCTGAGCCGCAACTTTACCCCGGAGTCGGCTCTCTTCCGCCACGCGGTGAGAATGTCGCTGGTGCTGTGCGTGGGTTATGCCTTTATCCAGATAACCGGGCTGCATCATGGCTACTGGATCCTGCTGACCAGCCTGTTCGTCTGCCAGCCGAACTATAACGCCACCCGACACCGCCTGGCGCTGCGTATTATCGGCACGCTGGTCGGCGTCGCAATCGGCCTGCCGGTGCTTTATTTCGTGCCTTCCGTCGAAGGGCAGCTAATTCTGATCGTGATCACCGGCGTGCTGTTTTTCGCGTTTCGCAACGTGCAGTACGCCCATGCCACCATGTTCATCACGCTGCTGGTGCTGCTCTGCTTTAATCTGCTGGGTGAAGGGTTTGAAGTCGCCCTGCCCCGCGTGATTGATACGCTGATTGGCTGCGCGATTGCCTGGGCCGCGGTCAGCTTTATCTGGCCGGACTGGCGTTTTCGCAATTTGCCGCGCGTGGTAGACAGGGCGATGAATGCCAACTGTCGTTACCTTGACGCTATTCTGGAGCAGTACCACCAGGGCCGCGATAACCGTCTGGCTTACCGGATAGCACGTCGCGACGCGCACAACAGTGATGCTGAACTGGCCTCCGTTGTCTCTAACATGTCAACGGAGCCGGGCGCCACGGCCGAGATTCGTGAGACAGCGTTCCGCCTGCTCTGCCTGAACCATACCTTCACCAGCTATATTTCGACGCTGGGGGCCCACCGCGAGAAGCTCACTAACCCGGCGGTTCTCAACCTCCTCGATGACGCCGTCTGCTATGTCGATGATGCGCTTCATCACCGCCCGGCCGATGAACCGCGCGTTCGACAGGCTCTGGATGAACTGGCTCAACGCATTGCGCATCTTGACCCGGGAAATGACAGCAAAGCGCCGCTGGTTCTTCAGCAGATAGGCCTGCTGATCGCTCTGCTGCCTGAAATTTGCCGGCTGCAACAGCACATCGCTACCTGGAGGAACGACTCTCCTGCGGCTCAGGCAGCGCATTAAACCACTCCGTCAGTTCCCGGCGGATACCTGCCGGGAGCGCCGCCTCATGCAGCCCTTCGATAGCCCCTTCCAGCGCAAAGAGCACTTTTATACTGAGTGCCTTATTCTTTGCCCGCATCTTCAGCCAGCTCGCTCTGGCGCCCAGCGCCCGCAGCGTTTCTTCATTGGTGATACCGGCTTCAAAGAGCAAAACTTCAAGCTGAAAGGTCAGGTTCGGCAGATCCTTAAGACGGGTTCGTTGATGACGCCGGTAGCGCTCTTTCCTTGCCGCACTGAGTGCAAACGAGGAGAGCTGAAGCAACCGCTCCCTGTCCTGCCATAATCCGTCATCCACACGATAATAGTTGAGCAGCACCGGGCGGCCTCGCTTCATCAACGTCAAGAAGGAGGAAGCATTTTTTACACAGTATTTTGCACTCTCTTCACACGCGCGAAGGTAAAGTTCGCCATCGGACACCATGGCAAAGACCGCATCATCGACCGCCAGGGTGTAACCGCCAAACAGCGCGCGATGATGAATCTCGCCCAACGGAGAGAGGTATTCCTGGGATTTATAAATCCGTTCATAAGATATCTTTTTCATGATATTTCCCTTCAAAATCATAGGCTAACAACGAAATTTCTTACTAGCGGATCCGTTAGCAGGAAAATAGGCAACTTATCGTCGTTGAGCAAGATGATTTTTCGAGGGGCATCAAGATTGAATGAATTTTGCGAGTCGCTTTCCGAAAATGAGGTTGATCTTTGGGCATACAGGGGTTACTGTATATCCATACAGTAACTACAGGGCTGGAATGAATATGCACACTTCAGGCTATGCAAATCGCGCAACCTCTCTCTCTTCTGCCGCAGGCAATGTCGCGCAGAATTCCGTCGAGCGTGTTTCCACAGGGCTTATCAGTGAAGTGGTTTATCGTGAAGACCAGCCCTTGTTAACGCAACTTCTTTTACTGCCATTATTACAACAGCTCGGTCAGCAATCGCGCTGGCAGCTTTGGCTCACGCCTCAGCAAAAGCTGAGTCGCGAGTGGGTTCAATCCGCAGGCCTTCCGCTGACCAAGGTCATGCAGATTAATCAACTTTCGCCTTGCGATACCGTTGAGTCGATGATCCGCGCGTTACGCACAGGAAATTACAGCGTGGTGATTGGCTGGTTACCGGAAGAATTGACGGAAGAGGAACATTTCCGGCTGACTGAAGCCGCTGAAGAAGGGAATGCGATCGGGTTCATTATGCGTCCGGTTCGATCGGATTCTTACCGCAGAGGACAACTTTCAGGGCTAAAAATTCACTCAAATTTGTATCATTGAGTCAAATTAAGATTTTTCCTGGAATTTTTTTTGACCGCAAGATGGGATTTTAGTTCCCGGCCTTAAAATTGCGGCAAGGCTTGTCTGGTGCGGTTCTCCTTAATTTTATTGCACAAAATTCGTTCAAAAAATGTTAAATAATCGGTATACGGAACTTTTTTTTTCATATGCCTGACGGACTTCACACTTGTAAGTTTTCAGCTACGTTGTAGACTTTACATCGCCAGGGGTGCTCGGCCTAAGCCGAAGATATCGGTAGATTTATATTTGACCACGCCCCCCGGTGAAGGATTTAACCGTGATTCTCTCTTGAGACTTTCATGGCGAATTTTGGATGATAACGAGGCGCAAAAAATGAAAAAGACAGCTATCGCGATTGCAGTGGCACTGGCTGGCTTCGCTACCGTAGCGCAGGCCGCTCCGAAAGATAATACCTGGTATGCTGGTGGTAAACTGGGCTGGTCTCAGTTCCACGACACCGGCTGGTACAACAGCAGCCTGAACAATGATGGCCCAACTCACGAGAGCCAGCTTGGTGCAGGTGCGTTCGGTGGCTATCAGGTTAACCCGTATGTTGGTTTTGAAATGGGTTACGACTGGTTAGGTCGTATGCCATACAAAGGCGACACCGTAAACGGCGCTTTCAAAGCACAGGGCGTTCAGCTGACCGCTAAACTGGGTTACCCAGTAACTGACGATCTGGACGTGTACACCCGTCTGGGCGGCATGGTATGGCGCGCTGACTCCAGCAACAGCATCGCTGGCGACGACCATGACACCGGTGTTTCCCCAGTATTCGCTGGTGGCGTTGAGTGGGCTATGACCCGTGACATCGCTACCCGTCTGGAATACCAGTGGGTTAACAACATCGGCGACGGCAACACCGTTGGTGTTCGTCCAGACAACGGCATGCTGAGCGTAGGTGTTTCCTACCGTTTCGGCCAGCAGGAAGAAGCAGCACCAGTTGTTGCTCCAGCGCCGGCTCCAGCTCCAGAAGTACAGACCAAGCACTTCACTCTGAAGTCTGACGTTCTGTTCAACTTCAACAAAGCGACTCTGAAACCAGAAGGCCAGCAGGCACTGGATCAGCTGTACACCCAGCTGAGCAACCTGGATCCTAAAGACGGTTCTGTAGTGGTTCTGGGCTTCACCGACCGTATCGGTTCTGACGCTTACAACCAGAAACTGTCTGAGAAACGTGCTCAGTCTGTTGTTGATTACCTGATCTCTAAAGGTATCCCAGCTAACAAGATCTCCCCACGTGGTATGGGCGAATCTAACCCAGTTACTGGCAACACCTGTGACAACGTGAAAGCTCGCGCTGCACTGATCGACTGCCTGGCTCCAGATCGTCGCGTAGAGATCGAAGTTAAAGGCATCAAAGACGTTGTAACTCAGCCAGCGGCATAAGTTATCGTCTTATAAAAAAACCCCGCAATGCGGGGTTTTTTATTGTCTGAAGAAAAGTAAAAAAACTACTTTTTACCCAACAGCGCCTGAAGGTCATTCTTCAGTGTCGACATCTGGTTGGCGTACTTCTCTTTATGTTCTGCATCCTCAATCAACTGCACGATGGTTTCCGACAGCGTTTTACCCCGTCGTTGTGCCAGCCCGGCCAGGCGCTGCCAGACAACAAATTCCAGGTCGATTGATTTTTTGCGAGTGTGCTGGTGCTCAGCATTAAAATGCCGTTTGCGTCGCGCGCGGATAGTTTGCTTCATCCGGTTTAACAACGCAGGATTAATGTGTTTCTCAATCCAGCCGTTGACCTGTACCGGTTCGTTTTCGAGGGTCAGCAAAATATCCACGGCTTCTTGCGCAGCGCTGGCTTCGATGTAGCAGGTGATCAGCTCCCCTTCACGGTGCTTTTTGACCAGGTACTTCCATTTCCAGCCGCTTTCGAGATTTTCCAGTTGTTGATATTTCATTGCGATCTCAGTGTTACCACGTAACTCTGTTCAGAATATCAGTTTTTTAGCAATCTGCTGAAAAGAAATCATATCCTGTGAGTGAATGCAGCCAATCACCCTGTCGAAATCCCCAATCCTGCTTGGGTAGAGCCCCCCGCTTACGGTATACTCCACGCTTTTACATCTGACTAAAAAACATCAACTTTGACCATTACGAAACTTGCATGGCGTGACCTTGTTCCGGATACCGAAAGTTATCAGGAACTGTTTGCACAGCCAGATCTCGCAAAAGAACACGAATTCATCCTTAGCGATACGCAGCCCCGTTTGCATTATGCGCTGGAGCAGGTATTAAGCCCTTGGGCAACTGCGCCTTTCATGCTGCTCAAAGCCCCGGAAGAAGCGGAATACCTGACGTTGTTCGGGGATGCCGTGCGTCAGCTAAAGCCGGAAGCGAACGCCGTTTTTGGCGGCCAGTATCGTATCGCTGGACATGATGTTACTTTCGAACCGGCGGCGCAGGCCGACGGCCTTTTTGCCGCTAAGGGCGAGGTGATTACCGCGAACTGGGTCGAGGCTGAACAACTCTTTGGTTGTCTGCGCCAGTTTAACGGCGAGCTTTCGCTGCAGCCTGGGCTGGTACATCGCGCAAATGGCGGTGTCCTGATCATCTCGCTGCGTACCCTGCTCTCGCAGCCGCTGCTGTGGATGCGTCTGAAAACCATCGTGCATCAGCAGCGTTTCGACTGGGTTGGCTACGATGAGTCTCGTCCTCTGCCTGTCTCGGTTCCGTCTATGCCGCTGTCATTAACCGTCGTGCTGACGGGCGACCGTGAATCGCTGGCAGACTTCCAGGAAATGGAGCCTGAACTGGCTGAACAGGCTGTGTATAGCGAATACGAAGACAATATCCAGATTGCCGATGCCGACGATATGGCGCAGTGGTGCCAGTGGGTGATGGCCGTTGCTGAACGTTTTGCGCTGCCAACGCCTGCGGCTGACGCATGGCCAGGCCTGATCCGCGAAGCGGTGCGTTATACCGGTGACCAGGAAACGCTGCCACTCTGCCCGCTCTGGATCGGCAAACAGCTGCGTGAAGTGGGCGTGGTGAGCGGTAGCGGTGCGTTCACCGGGGAGCAGCTCACCCAGATGCTGGCTCAGCGTGAGTGGCGGGAAGGCTATCTTGCTGACCGTATGCAGGATGAAATTCTGCTGGAACAAATTCTGGTGGAAACCGAAGGCGAACGCGTCGGACAGATCAACGCCCTGTCGGTGATTGAATTCCCTGGCCATCCGCGCGCGTTCGGGGAGCCGTCCCGTATTAGCTGCGTTGTGCATATTGGCGATGGCGAGTTTACCGACATCGAACGCAAAGCCGAGCTGGGCGGAAACATTCACGCCAAAGGCATGATGATCATGCAGGCGTTTTTGATGTCTGAACTGCAGCTTGAGCAGCAGATCCCCTTCTCCGCCTCGCTGACGTTTGAGCAGTCCTACAGCGAAGTGGATGGCGATAGCGCCTCTATGGCTGAACTGTGTGCCTTAATCAGCGCCCTGGCGGAAGTGCCCATCAATCAGAACATCGCGATCACCGGTTCGGTGGATCAATTCGGTCGTGCGCAGCCTGTGGGTGGCCTCAACGAAAAAATTGAAGGCTTCTTCTCTATTTGTCAGCAGCGCGGTTTAAACGGCAAGCAGGGTGTGATTATTCCGGCTCCCAACGCACGCCATTTAAGCCTCAGCCAGGAGATTCTGGATGCGGTTGAACAAGAGCAGTTCGCTATCTGGGCCATCGAAGGGATTGAGGATGCACTACCCTTACTGACAAACCTGGTATGGGATGGCGAAGGGCAAACCACCCTGATGCAGACTATCCAGGAGCGCATTGCTCAGGCAACACAGCAGGATGCTCGTCACCGTTATCCATGGCCGTTACGCTGGCTGGGCTGGTTTAGTTCGAACTGATCGGACTTGTTCAGCGTACACGTGTTAGCTATCCTGCGTCCTTCACTAAAATAAGGCTTACTGAGAACATGGTAGATAAACGCGAATCCTATACAAAAGAAGATCTTCTTGCCTCTGGTCGCGGTGAACTGTTTGGCGCGAAAGGCCCACAGTTACCGGCCCCGAACATGCTGATGATGGACCGTGTCGTGAAAATGACCGAAACCGGCGGCAACTTCGATAAGGGTTACGTAGAAGCAGAACTCGATATCAACCCGGACCTGTGGTTCTTCGGTTGCCACTTTATTGGCGATCCGGTAATGCCTGGCTGTCTGGGTCTGGATGCCATGTGGCAGCTGGTTGGCTTCTATCTGGGCTGGCTGGGTGGTGAAGGTAAAGGCCGCGCGCTGGGCGTAGGCGAAGTAAAATTCACCGGCCAGGTTCTGCCTACGGCAAAGAAAGTGACCTATCGTATTCACTTCAAGCGCATCGTTAACCGCCGCCTGATTATGGGCCTGGCAGATGGCGAAGTGCTGGTAGACGGTCGTCTGATCTATAGCGCAAGCGACCTGAAGGTTGGCCTGTTCCAGGACACGTCCGCGTTCTGATCGTGCTTTCGCACCTCCAGAAAGGCGAAACCTCCGCATTGCGGAGGTTTCTTTTTTGAAAGAGACGTTATCAGGCTATGAGTGCCCTGTCGCCGATGGCTTCTCGCCAGCCTCCAAGCCATTGTGACCTTTGATTTATCGTCTGATAAGGACACATTTCTTTAGAACGTCCAGCGATGCCGGCCTGATAACCACGTTGATGAGCCCGTTCCAGGCGATCTCGTTTCTGTCTCTTCATGCCTCGTTTCCCTCATTCTTTTGTCTGGTGGAAAGAAAACAGTGTCTGCACTATCTGCACAGGCACAGATAACGAATACCCCGAATTAGTCGCATCGTCAATGTTCAAAATTCATACGGGTGTCATATTTGTGAGCTAGCTGGAAGTTCATTTGTACAAAAATTGTGACGTGGCACAAGTAACAACCTGAGTTGAAAACGAAAAAAAACCGCAATCAGCGACAGACCGATTGCGGTTTCTGATGATGAATTTTACTTATGGCAGTCGGGAAATCTCTCTCGCGATACTGGCCGACTCCTGCGCCCATCCCTGAGCCAGGACTTTCACCATTTCGTCATAGCCATCTTTCTGCTGCTTCAGCTCCAGATGGAAAGGACGCTTAATCAGCTGCCCCTGATGGTTCAGCAACCACTCCCCGCTGATGACCACCGCACCGTCATAACGGCCGTGGAAGCCCGTTACGGTGACGTTCAGCGTATCCTGATCGTTACCCAGCGGCTGCGATGCGACTACCCACCCCGGAAGCTGACTGCCCAGGTTAGCCACCAGCGTGTTGCGCAGCTGCTGATCCAGCGGGCTGGCCCACAGGTTGTTGGTCGCAATCACGTATTTCACGTCGCTTGTCTGATAGACCACGCCGTTTCCTGCCAGATAATCCGGCACGGCGACCTGCTCAACCCACAGCTGGCGGTTCCCCTGGCTCGCCGTGCTTTGCCCGCCGCTGTGGGTTGCCACAGGCAGCTGATAATAGCTTTTATTATCTCCCCCTGAACTGCATGCCGTTAACAGCAGAGCGCCAACCATCAATAGCCATTTTTTCATTCTTTTGCCCTCTTCGGCTCAGGATCCTTTTTATCTTTCGCTTCGAACACCAGCGCATTGCTCTTCTCGTTGAGCGTTTTCAGCACCGGCTGCAGTTCACGCAGGACCTGATCAAGACGCTGCATATCTGCCACCATCTTGTTATAGGCCGCTGATCCCGGCTGGAAGCCCTGCATACTGCGGTTCAGCTCACGCAGCGTTTTCTGCATGTCCTGCGGCAGCTGCTGCATGCTCTGGCTCGCCGTAATCTTGTTGATGTTATCCAGCGTGGTTTGCAGACGGCGCATCGTTGCCTGGCTTTCGCTCAGCGAGTTTGTTGCCGCTTCAATCATCGGATTCAGTGGCAGATTGTTGATCTTATCCAGCGTCTCCATCAGACGCTGCTGGATCTGCGCCAGACCGCTGCTCACCGTTGGGATGATCTTGTAGCCACCGAATTCACGGATACCGGTAATCGGCGGTGCTTTCGGGTAGAAGTCCATATCCACATACAGCGCACCGGTGACCAGGTTGCCGGTTTTCAGCGACCCGCGCAGACCGCGTTCCATCAGCTGGGTGATATGAGTCGCGATATCCTGATTTTCACCAATCTGATTAAGCAGACGCTCTGGTTCAATGCGGATCAGTACAGGAATGCGGTAATCATCATCCAGCACCTGCTGAAGGCCCGGAACGAAGAACGGCACTTGCCCAACCGTACCGAGACGAATGCCGCGGAACTCAACAGGCGCCCCCGGCTGCAGGCCGCGAACGGAGTCTTTAAAGAACATCAGGAAGTCAACGTGATCGGTATAGAGCGCATCCTGAATGCTTTTTTGATCGTCAAAGAGACGGAACGCGGTGTTCTCTGCGACCGGCTGCCCTAAATCCAGGCCCTCCGGCACGTCAAAACTCACGCCGCCACCAAACAGCGTGGTCAGCGAACCCATTTCAACGCGCATGCCTGCCGAAGTCAGATCTACCGCGATCCCGCTGTCTTTCCAGAAGCGGACGTTGCTGGTGACCAGGCGATCGTTTGGCGCATTAATGAAGAGCTGATAGCTGATCGCGCGTTTCTGTGGATCAAACGTGCTTTTCTCAACCGACCCGACGCGGTAGCCGCGGAACAGAACCGGGTCGCCCGCCGTGAGCTGACCTGCTTTTTTGCTGTCGAGGATCACGCGGATGCCCTTGGCATCAGGCGGTGCAAGCGGCGGTGAATCCAGAAGCTGGTATTGGGCCGGCTGGTTACCCTTAGCGCCCGGCTGCAGCTCAATGTAGGCACCCGAGAGCAGCGTCCCCAGGCCGCTGATCCCTTCACGCCCCACCTGCGGCTTAACGACCCAGAAAACGGAATCGCCGTGCAGCAGTTTTTCCATGCCGGCATTCAGGCGCGCCTTAATCTCCACATGGGTTAAATCGTCGGTCAGGGTTGCGCTTTCCACCACGCCCACATCCACGCTACGGCTTTTGATGGTCGTTTTACCGCCCTCAATCCCCTCGGCATTGGTGGTTATCAGCGTCACTTCCGGCCCCTGATGGCTGTAATGATAAAACAGGATCCAGGCACCGATCAGCGCAGTCACGATGGGAAAAATCCACACCGGAGACCAGTTTTTGACCTTCTGCACTTTCGCCTCTCCACTCTTATTTTCCATGCTCTTACTCTTCCTCATGGCTTGATTCAGGCTCACGATCCCACGATAAACGAGGGTCGAAGGTCATGGCCGCAAACATGGTCATGATCACGACCAGTGCAAACATTAAAGCCCCCATCGCAGGATAAATACTCATCAAACCGCCCATCCGCACCAGCGCAGAGAGAACGGCGATGACAAACACGTCAATCATTGACCAGCGTCCGACAAACTCGACCACTTCATAAATCAGGTGCATGCGTTCGCTGTCGCGTTTCCCATGACCTTTCGCATCCCAACAGAGCCAGGCGATGGCGATCATTTTTAAGGTGGGCACCATAATACTGGCGATAAAGATGACGCCAGCGACCGGATAGGAACCTTCGCCCCAGAGCAGTATCACCCCGGCCAGGATCGTCGAGGGCATTTTGTCGCCGAGCAAATCGGTGATCATGATTGGCAGAATATTGGCTGGCAGATACAGCATGACGGACGTGACCAGCAGCGCCATCGTCCACTGCAGGCTATTTTTACGGCGCACGTGCCCTTTCGTTTCGCAGCGCGGACAAACGTCGAGATCGGCGGGCAGCACGGCGGTACAGCACGGGCACGAGCGAAGCCCCTGACGAATGCCGGGCACGCCGACCTTCACCGTCTGCGCAAGCGTCGGTGCCGGGGCGATATCATCCCACGCCCAGCGTCTGTCCACGCACTGGAAAGCGCGCAGCTGCAGGACGCAGTACAGACACCAGGGAATAAAGCTGCTGCCAATCCCCACGTCGCCGTAGGCCATCAGCTTCACGAAACTGACCAGGATCCCCGCCAGAAAGATCTCGGCCATCCCCCAGCTTTTGAGCTGAAACAGAATACGCGCAAGTCGGATTTTCAGCGGTGCCGGCATCCTGACGCGGTTCACCAGCAAAAGGATGACGACCAGGCAAAAAGCCGGGACTATCTGGACAAACAGGAGAAAGAAGGTCCCCAGGCTGGCGTAATCTTCCGAGAACATCACGCCCGGGATTTCAAGCAGATCCACCTGACTGGTGATCCCCCCCACCTTCATATAGATGAAGGGGAAGAGATTAGAGAGCAGCAGCATGAACAGTGCTGCCAGCGCGTAAGCAGTAGGACGCTGCCGCGGCGCGTCCCACTCGGTTGTCAACGTCGCGCCACAGCGTGGACACAGGGCTTTATGTCCGTGACCAAGCTCTGGCAACGCCACGAGCATATCGCATTGCGAGCATAAAATATGCCTGTCGGCATGGTGCTGGTCACACATATGTTATCCCTGTTTATGCGCCGTTTTTCAGAGACTCAAGGTACTCCCAGCGCTCAAAGGCGTCTTCCAGGGCTTTTTCAGCCGCGGACATTTCAGCCAATACTTTCTGAGTATAGTCATGCGATTGGGTAAAGAATGACGCATCAGCAACCTGTTTTTGCAGATCCTCAAGCGCAGCCTCCAGCTCTTCAAGCCGCTGCGGCAGCCCCTCCAGTTCGCGCTGCAGGTTATAGCTTAGTTTAGCCGAGGTTTTCTTGACAGTTTCTGCTTTTGTTACAGCAGGTTCAGAACTTATTTTGGACTTTGACTGCTTCGTCGCCAGCGACTGTGCCTGCTGCCCTTTTGCATCGTGATAACCGCCGACATATTGACCAATTCGCCCTTCACCTTCGAAGATCCAGCACTCGGTCACGGTGTTGTCAACGAACTGACGATCGTGGCTGACCAGCATCACGGTGCCCTGATAACCGTCAATCAGTTCTTCCAGCAGTTCCAGCGTTTCGACATCCAGATCGTTGGTCGGTTCATCGAGGATCAGCAGGTTGCTTGGCTTCAGGAACAGGCGCGCCAGCAGAAGACGGTTGCGCTCACCGCCTGACAGCGCGCGCACCGGCGTCATGGCGCGCTTCGGATGGAACAGAAAGTCCTGCAGGTAGCCCAGCACGTGGCGCGGCTTGCCGTTCACCATCACTTCCTGCTTGCCTTCGGCGAGGTTGTCCATCACCGTACGGTCCGGATCCAGCTCCGCGCGGTGCTGGTCGAAGTAGGCGACCTCCAGCTTGGTCCCGCAGTGAATGCGGCCGCTATCGGCCTGCAGCTGGCCGAGCATCAGTTTCAGCAGCGTGGTTTTACCGCAGCCGTTCGGGCCGATGAGCGCAATTTTGTCGCCGCGCTGAACCTGCGCCGAGAAATCGTTCACCAGCACTTTACCGTCAACCTGATAGTTAACATTTTCCATTTCAAAGACAATCTTGCCGGAACGGGACGCCTCTTCCACCTGCATTTTGGCGCTGCCCATCACTTCACGGCGTTCGCTGCGCTCGCGACGCATCGCCTTCAGGGCGCGCACGCGGCCTTCGTTACGGGTACGGCGGGCTTTGATGCCCTGGCGGATCCAGACTTCTTCCTGCGCCAGCTTGCGGTCAAACTCCGCATTCTGCAGCTCTTCCACGCGCAGGTTTTCTTCTTTTTCCAGCAGATACGTATCGTAATCGCCGGGATAGGTCACGAGCTTGCCGCGGTCGAGGTCGACAATGCGCGTCGCCATATTGCGAATAAACGAACGGTCGTGCGAGATAAAGATGATGGTGCCGCTGAAGGTTTTCAGGAAGCCTTCCAGCCAGTCGATCGCTTCGATATCCAGGTGGTTCGTCGGTTCGTCCAGCAGCAGCACCTTCGGCCCGCTGACCAGCGCACGACCCAGGGCCGCTTTACGCAGCCAGCCGCCGGAGAGCGCCGACAGCTCCATATCGGGTTCCAGACCGAGCTGCGCCAGTACTTCATTAATGCGGTTTTCAAGCTGCCACAGACCGTGGTGATCGAGCATCTCCTGCACTTTCGCCAGTTCGTTGAGGTTTTTGTCGCTCGGATCGGTCATCACCAGATGCGAAATCTCGTGATAGCGCTTCAGGTATTCAGCCTGCTCGGAGATCCCTTCCGCCACGAAATCGTATACGCTGCCGGTCACGTGACGCGGTGGATCCTGCTGCAGGCGGGAGACAATCAGATCCTGTTCGTAAACAATGCGCCCGTCATCCAGGCCCTGTTCGCGGTTAAGGATTTTCATCAGCGTGGATTTACCCGCGCCGTTACGGCCCACCAGACAGACGCGCTCGTTATCTTCGATGTGCAGCTCTGCATTGTCGAGAAGCGGTGAGTCGCTGAAAGAGAGCCACGCGCCGTGCATACTAATTAAAGACATTTATTTTTCCTTTCAGACCGCGGTAATCAACCAGCAGTTATGGATTTGACGGTTACGGGCAAAGTCCTGAGACAGCGTTTTTTGGCTGATTTCTTGTGCTTTCAGTCCCAGGGCTGCTAAGCCGTCATGATCCATACGGAAGCCGCGTTTGTTGTTCGAGAACATAATGGTGCCGCCTTTACGCAGCAGGCGCTTCAGGTCGGTCATCAGGCGCAGGTGATCGCGTTGAACGTCAAAGCTATCTTCCATACGCTTGGAGTTGGAGAAGGTCGGCGGATCGATAAAGATCAGGTCGAACTGCTCGTCGGTGTCGCGCAGCCAGCCCAGCACGTCAGCCTGCATCAGGCGATGCTGACGCCCGGTTAAGCCGTTAAGACGCAGGTTGCGCTCCGCCCACTCCAGATAGGTGCGGGACATATCCACCGTGGTGGTGCTGCGCGCGCCGCCCAGACCCGCATGCACGCTGGCGCTGCCGGTATAGGAGAAGAGATTCAGGAAGTCCTTGCCCTTGCTCATCTGGCCCAGCATGCGGCGGGCGATACGGTGGTCGAGGAACAGGCCGGTATCCAGATAGTCGGTCAGGTTGACCCACAGGCGGGCGTTATATTCGCCCACTTCGATAAAGTCGCCCTTCTCGCCCATCTTCTGGTACTGATTTTTCCCTTTCTGACGCTCGCGGGTTTTCAGCACCAGCTTGTTTGGCGCAATACCCAGCACGGCGATGGTGGCGGCAATAACGTCCAGCATGCGCTGACGCGCTTTTTGCGCATCAATGGTTTTCGGCGGCGCATATTCCTGAATCACCACCCAATCCGCGTAGCGGTCAACCGCCACGTTGTACTCCGGCAGGTCGGCATCATACAGGCGGTAGCATTCAATGCCCTCCTGCTTCGCCCACTTCTCAAATTTCTTCAGGTTCTTGCGCAGACGGTTAGCGTAATCTTCCGCCACGCCGGACGGCTTGCTGTCGGCCGCCTTCTCCGCCAGATGGTAGTTTTTCTGCACGCAGTCCAGCGGGCCGTTTTTCGCCTTAAACTGGCGGTCGGCACGCAGCTGCAGGCAGCTCAGCAGTTCCGGCGAGGCGCTGAACAGAGACAGGTTCCAGCCGCCGAAGTGGTCCTTCATGTTGCGGCCCAGCAGGCTGTGCAGGGCAATCAGCGCCGGTTCGCTGTCGAGACGTTCGCCGTATGGCGGGTTGCTGATCACGGTACCGTACGGGCCTTTTGGCAGCGGATTGGTCAGGTTCGCCACGTCTTTCACTTCGAAGGTGACCAGCTCGCCGATACCGGCACGGCGGGCGTTGCTGCGCGCGCGCTCAATGACGCGAGGGTCGCTATCGGAGCCGTAGAAATGAGAGGTATATTCCGCCAGCCCCTTACGTGCGCGGGTCTGCGCGTCGTCTTTGACCTCTTTCCAGAGCGCTTCATCGTGCTGCGCCCAGCCTTTGAAGCCCCACTGGCCGCGATGCAGCCCCGGGGCGCGGTCGGTGGCCAGCATGGCCGCTTCAATCAGCAGGGTACCGGAACCGCACATCGGGTCGAGCAGCGGCGTGCCCGGCTGCCAGCCGGAGCGCATCACAATGGCGGCCGCCAGGGTCTCTTTGATGGGTGCCATGCCGGTACGATCGCGGTAGCCGCGCAGGTGCAGGCCCGCGCCGCTCAGATCGAGAGAGATACTCGCCGTGTCGCCGTTCAGCCAGACGTTAATACGCAGATCCGGGTTTTCACGATCGACGTTCGGACGTTCCTTATTTTTTCGCGTAAAGCAGTCCACAATGGCGTCTTTTACGCGCAGGGCACCGTACTGGCTGTTGCGGATCTCGTCGTTCACGCCGTTGAAATGGACCGCAAAGGTGGCATTCGGGGTGAAGATCTCTGTCCAGTCGATCATCTGTACGCCGGTGTAGAGGTCAAGGTCGCTATAAACCTTGCACTCCTTCATCGGCAGCATGATGCGCGACGCCAGGCGGCTCCACATCAGGCTCTGGTAAATAAGCCGCGTGTCGCCCTCAAAATGGACACCACCCTGAACCACCTGACACTCTTGTGCGCCCAGGCTTTCCAGTTCAGTTTTTAACAGCTCTTCCAGCCCACGGGCCGTACTGGCAAACAGAGAATTCATATCGTCACTTTTACTCTTAGAAAATTGTCGCGCATTATAGCTAATATGGCGTGTATGTCATAAAGTTGAAGGCTTATTTTCATTCGAGGGAGTGTGCAGTGGCGACGTTATCCAGGCTTTTTATTCATCCGGTGAAATCCATGCGCGGCATCGGCGTCTCTCACGCGCTGGCCGACATGAGCGGATTCGCCTTCGATCGAATTTTTATGGTCACCGAGCCTGACGGTACGTTTATTACCGCACGCCAGTTCCCTCAGATGGTTCGCTTTACCCCTTCCCCGCTTCACGACGGTTTGCACCTTACCGCGCCGGACGGTTCCAGCGCGGTGATTCGCTTTGCTGATTTTGCGCCCGTCGATGCGCCAACGGAAGTGTGGGGGAACCACTTTACCGCGCGCATCGCCCCGGATGAAATTAACCGCTGGTTAAGCGGCTTCTTCTCCCGCGACGTGCAGCTGCGCTGGGTTGGACCTGAACTGACGCGTCGCGTGAAGCGACACGACGCCGTTCCCCTCTCCTTCGCCGATGGCTTCCCGTTCCTGCTGACGAACGAAGCCTCGCTGCGTGATTTACAAGGCCGCTGCAAAGCCAGCGTTCAGATGGAACAGTTCCGTCCGAACCTGGTGGTGACGGGTGCCGAGGCCTGGGACGAAGATACCTGGAAAGTGATCCGCATCGGCAGCGTCATTTTTGACGTGGTGAAGCCCTGCAGCCGCTGCATTTTCACGACGGTGAGCCCGGAGAAAGGCCAGAAGCATCCTTCCGGCGAACCGTTGAAAACCCTGCAATCATTCCGCACCGCGCAGGATAATGGCGATGTCGATTTCGGCCAGAATCTGATCCCACGCTCCAGCGGCGCGATCCGCGTCGGCGATGAGGTCGAAATTCTTGCCCGTGGGCCAGCAAGAGTGTACGGCTCGGGTCAGGAGGAGGAGCTTGTCGACGTTGAGACGAACGTCGCCTCTGCGGTAGATATTCACTGGCAGGGCAACGTTATCCGGGGTAACAACCAGCAGGTACTGCTTGAGCAACTGGAACAAGCGGGGATCCGCATACCCTATTCCTGCCGCGCGGGCATTTGCGGATGCTGTCGTATCAGACTGGTGGATGGCGAAGTGAGTGCGTTGAAAAAGTCGGCAATTGGAAATGACGGCACAATTCTGTGCTGTAGCTGCGTCCCGAAAACGTCCGTACAGCTGGAAGCTTAAACCGCCTGCTCGAGGCTGAAGGCATCCACGCGAAGCTGGGGCTTCAGCCTGTCGTTCATGACCTTAATGGCATCCCCGAGCTGCATCGTCCGCCCGGCAATCGTCACGCCAGGCTGGGCCAGCAGGCAGAGCGCGGCATTTTCGCCTGGCTCCACCACCAGCAGGCTCACCTCTTCTGCGGTATCGCTCAGGTTGACGCTGGCCGCATCGCCCGTTGCCGGGGTCCAGTTCATGCCGTGCGGCAGGAAATGCCAGCTCTTTGGCATTTGCGGCTTCAGGAAACGGATAGCCACCAGCGCATTTAATACCAGCTCGGCGCGCTGCTCTTTCGAGAGCACCAGATCGCGACATTTTTCCTCAAAGGAGAAATAAAGCGCAGCGTCGTCAACGCAAAAGCCTGACGGGGAAAAAGCGTCCGGGGTTAACATTCGGCGGGCAAAACGAGAGCGAAACAACATGCCATTGGCTAAGTCGAGCATCATTCGGTCATGCTCATCGCAAAAATACCAGCGCCAGTTATCGTCAGGTTTAATTCGCATGTTTCTCTCCCGTCCCCGAAACGTCCTGTACTAAAAATGTCCTGTTTGCCGCTTCGTTTATAACACCATTAATAAAAGACTATAATGTCTAAATAAGCAACAGTGACGGAATATAAAACAACCAGGGCTGGAAATAAAGCCCCGGTTGTCTGATTACGAGAAAAGATTAGATATGCGTAACGATTTCTTTAATCAGCGGCGGCCCTTTAAAAATAAAGCCGGAATAGATTTGCACCAGTGACGCACCCGCCGCCATCTTCTCACGCGCAGCAATCACGGAGTCAATGCCGCCGACGCCAATAATCGGCAGGCGGCCATTTAATTCCGCAGACAGGGCGCGAATAATTTCGGTGCTTTTTAATTGCACCGGACGGCCACTTAACCCACCCGCTTCGTCACAGTTTTTCATTCCCTGCACGAGGGAACGATCGAGTGTGGTATTGGTCGCAATTACACCATCAATATTATGGCGAACCAAACTGTCGGCAACCTGGATCAATTCTTCGGCAGAAAGATCCGGGGCGATCTTAACCGCGACCGGAACATATTTGTGGTGGATCGCCTGGAGTTCATTTTGCTTATTTTTAATGGCACTCAGAAGATCGTCCAGCGCTTCACCATATTGTAAGGATCGCAGGCCCGGGGTATTGGGTGAGGAAATATTCACCGCAATATAACCGGCATAGGCGTAGACTTTTTCCATACAAATCAGATAGTCATCTTTACCCTGCTCGACCGGCGTGTCTTTATTTTTGCCGATATTGATGCCCAGTATTCCGTCAAAGTGGGCTTTTTTTACGTTCTCGACCAGGTGATCAACACCGTGGTTGTTGAAGCCCATGCGGTTGATCAGCCCTTCGGCTTCCACCAGTCGGAACAGGCGCGGTTTGTCATTTCCCGGCTGCGGGCGCGGGGTGACGGTACCGATTTCAATGGAGCCAAAGCCCATCGCGCCCAGGGCATCAATGCACTCGCCATTTTTGTCCAGACCGGCCGCCAGACCCAGCGGATTTTTAAAAGTCAGCCCCATGCACTGCACAGGTTTTACCGGCACATGCTGGCGCACCAGCGCGGCCAGAGGCGTGCCGGTAATACGACGTAATTGCTGGAATGTAAATTCATGAGCGCGCTCAGGATCGAGCTGGAAAAGGGCTTTACGAACGAAGGGGTAGTACATGAACTCTCCTGGATTCCCGGTGTGCAAACCGGGAGGGGATTATGGGCGATCCCATCGCGAAAGGGAATTGACCTGCGGCAAAAAAAACCGCGTAAAACGCAATCGTTTACCTCCCCGTCCATTTCTTATGCACTTTTTCGCATTTTAATTGCAGATAAATCATTTAGTGGAATAAACGCGCGGTGTCACACTCCTTAAAATTGTTATGAATGTTAGATAAAAGCAAACAATTAGTTATAAGGAGGAAGTATGCGCGTCATTACCCTGGCCGGAAGTCCACGATTCCCTTCGCGCTCCAGCGCCCTGCTGGAATATGCCCGTGAAAAACTGAATGCTCTGGATGTGGAAGTGTGCCACTGGAACCTGCATAACTTCGAACCTGAAGATTTGCTCTACGCCCGTTTCGACAGCCCTGCGCTGAAAACCCTCATTGAGCAACTTAACGGCGCGGACGGCCTGATCGTAGCAACGCCCATCTATAAGGCCTCCTTTTCCGGGGCCCTGAAAACCCTGCTCGATCTGCTTCCGGAACGCGCGCTGGACGGCAAGGTGGTGCTGCCGCTGGCAACGGGCGGTACGGTTGCCCATTTACTGGCCGTGGATTATGCCCTGAAGCCGGTGCTGAACGCGTTGAAAGCGCAGGAGATCCTCCACGGCGTTTTCGCCGATGACTCGCAGGTCATCGACTATCAACACAAACCCCACTTTACGCCTAACCTGCAAACCCGCCTCGATAATGCTCTGGAAACGTTCTGGCATGCCCTGCATCGCCGGGATATCCAGGCCCCGGCGTTTGGTCAGCCTCAAGGAGTCGCACATGTTTAAAACGTTAACCCGCATCGGACTGGCCGGTTTGATGGCGCTTACCTCGCTGGCCCATGCCGCAGAAACGGCTCCGGAAAGTTTACGTATCGGGTATCAGAAAGGCAGCGTCAGCATGGTGCTGGCAAAAAGCCACCAGCTTCTGGAAAAACGCTTCCCGAACACCAAATTCTCCTGGGTGGAGTTCCCGGCCGGCCCGCAGATGCTGGAGGCCCTGAACGTGGGCAGTATCGATCTCGGCAGCACGGGCGATATCCCACCTATATTCGCCCAGGCCGCGGGAGCGGACCTCCTCTACGTTGGCGTTGAGCCGCCAAAGCCTAAGGCCGAAGTCATTCTGGTGCCTGAAAACAGCGACATTAAAAGCGTCGCCGATCTTAAAGGCCATAAGGTCGCTTTCCAGAAAGGTTCCAGCTCACACAACCTTTTGCTACGCGCTCTGCAAGAGGCCGGGCTTAAGTTCACCGACATTCAGCCCGTCTACCTGACTCCCGCTGACGCGCGCGCCGCGTTCCAGCAGAAGAACGTTGATGCCTGGGCCATCTGGGACCCGTACTACTCCGCCGCATTGCTGCAGGGTGGCGTTCGCGTGCTGAAAGACGGTACCACGCTGAAGCAGACCGGCTCGTTCTATCTGGCCGCGCGCCCTTATGCGGAAAAGAACGGCGCATTTATTCAGGGCGTGCTGGATACCTTTACCCAGGCCGATGCCCTGACTCAGAGCCAGCGTCAGGAGAGCATTGCCCTGCTGGCGAAAACCATGGGCTTACCTGAGCCGGTGATCGCGAGCTATCTCAACCACCGTCCGCCGACCACCATTACGCCGGTGGACGCACACGTCGCCGCACTTCAGCAACAAACGGCTGACCTCTTCTATCAAAACCGCCTGGTTCCAAAACAGGTCACTATTCGCGAACGCATCTGGCAACCCGCAGGCAAAGAAGGAGCTAAATCATGAGTCTGAATCTTTTCTGGTTTTTACCCACCCACGGTGATGGACACTATCTTGGTACAGAAGAGGGTTCACGCCCGGTTGACCATGGCTACCTGCAGCAGATTGCACAGGCGGCGGACCGAATCGGTTTCACCGGGGTGCTGATCCCGACCGGACGATCATGTGAAGATGCCTGGCTGGTCGCCGCGTCGATGATCCCGGTCACCCAGCGCCTGAAGTTCCTTGTGGCGTTACGCCCGAGCGTCGTCTCCCCTACCGTGGCGGCACGTCAGGCGGCCACGCTGGACAGGCTGTCCAACGGCCGCGCCCTGTTTAACCTGGTGACGGGCAGCGATCCACAGGAGCTGGCGGGCGACGGCGTGTTCCTCGACCATACCGAACGCTATGAGGCCTCCGCCGAATTCACCCGCGTCTGGCGACGCCTGCTGGAAGGGGAAACCGTCACCTTTGAAGGCAAGCATATTCACGTTCGCGACGCGAAGCTCTACTTCCCGCCGGTGCAGCAGCCGCGCCCGCCGCTCTATTTTGGCGGGTCGTCGGATGTAGCCCAGGATCTGGCGGCGGAGCAGGTCGACCTCTATCTGACCTGGGGCGAACCGCCTGAGCTGGTGAAAGAAAAAATCGCTCAGGTCCGCGCGAAAGCGGCCGCCCATGGCCGCAAGGTGCGCTTCGGTATCCGCCTGCACGTGATTGTGCGTGAAACCAATAATGAAGCCTGGCAGGCCGCTGACCGCCTGATTTCCCATCTGGACGACGAGACCATCGCAAAGGCGCAGGCCGCGTTTGCCAAAACCGACTCTGTCGGGCAGCACCGGATGGCCTCCCTGCACAACGGCAAGCGCGAGAATCTGGAGATCAGCCCGAACCTGTGGGCGGGCGTCGGTCTGGTGCGCGGCGGTGCGGGTACGGCGCTGGTCGGCGACGGCCCGACCGTGGCCGCGCGCATCAATGAATACGCCGAACTGGGTATCGACAGCTTTATTCTCTCCGGTTATCCGCACCTGGAAGAGGCGTACAAGGTCGGCGAGCTGCTGTTCCCGCATCTTGATGTCGCCATTCCGGAGGTTCCGCAGCCGCAGCCGCTCCAGCTGCAGGGCGAAGCCGTGGCAAACGAATTTATTCCACGCAAAGCCGCACAGAGCTAAGGAGGGACCATGTCTGCCACCTCACAAAAATGGCTGCTGCGCGCCGCGCCGTGGTTTTTACCCGTCGGCATTGTGGCGCTCTGGCAGCTCGCATCGTCCACCGGCTGGCTGTCGAGCCGCATTCTGCCCTCTCCGGAGGGCGTTGTAGAAGCGTTCTGGTCGCTGAGCGTCAGCGGAGAGCTGTGGCAGCATCTGGCGATCAGCTCCTGGCGCGCCGCGATCGGGTTTTCCATCGGCGGCAGTATCGGGCTGGTTCTGGGTCTGGTGAGCGGCCTTTCACGCTGGGGCGAGCGGCTGCTGGATACCTCCATCCAGATGCTGCGCAACGTGCCGCATCTGGCGCTGATCCCGCTGGTCATTCTGTGGTTTGGGATTGATGAGAGCGCCAAGATCTTCCTCGTGGCGCTGGGCACGCTGTTCCCGATTTACATCAACACCTGGCACGGCATCCGCAATATCGATCGTGGTCTGGTGGAGATGGCGCGCAGCTACGGCTTATCGGGTTTTTCCCTCTTTGTTCACGTGATTCTGCCGGGCGCCCTGCCCTCCATTATGGTCGGGGTGCGTTTCGCGCTCGGCCTGATGTGGCTGACGCTGATTGTGGCGGAAACCATCTCAGCCAACTCCGGGATTGGTTATCTGGCAATGAACGCCCGCGAATTCCTGCAAACGGACGTGGTGGTAGTTGCCATTATCCTTTATGCCCTGCTCGGCAAACTCGCTGACGTCAGCGCCCAGTGGCTGGAGCGCAGCTGGCTGCGCTGGAATCCGGCCTATACCCTTCAGGAGGCGAAAGCATGAATACTGCACGACTGAATCAGGGGACCCCGTTACTGCTGAACGGTGTCACCAAACGCTACGGCGATAACACCATTCTTAACGGGCTGGATCTGCATATTCCCGCCGGACAGTTTGTGGCCGTAGTCGGGCGCAGCGGCGGCGGCAAGAGTACGCTGCTACGGCTGCTGGCCGGACTGGAAGCCCCCAACGGCGGCGACATTCTGGCAGGAACGACGCCGCTTTCGAATATTCAGGACGATACCCGCATGATGTTCCAGGATGCACGCCTGCTGCCGTGGAAATCGGTTATCGACAATGTCGGGCTCGGTCTTAAGGGTAACTGGCGGGATGAAGCCCGCCAGGCGCTGGCCGCCGTTGGGCTGGAAAATCGCGCCGATGAATGGCCTGCTGCCCTTTCGGGTGGGCAGAAGCAGCGCGTGGCGCTGGCGCGGGCGTTGATTCACCGTCCGGGCCTGCTCTTGCTCGATGAACCACTGGGCGCGCTCGACGCCCTGACGCGAATCGAAATGCAGGATTTGATTGGTTCCCTCTGGCAGACGCACGGCTTTACGGTACTGCTGGTGACGCATGACGTGAGCGAAGCCGTCGCAATGGCCGACCGGGTGCTGTTAATAGAGGAAGGAAAAATCGGTCTGGATTTGACGGTGGATCTTCCACGGCCTCGTCGCGTGGGCTCGGCAAGACTGGCGGAGCTGGAGGCAGAAGTGCTGGATCGGGTGATGAAACGCGGGAGCACGGAGTTACAGCGAGCTAAGGCTAATGCCTGATGCCCTCACCCCCGGCCCTCTCCCACAGGGAGAGGGAGGGTAAACTTTTATTACGCTAACGCTTTAGCAATCTTCTCGTACAGATCGCCAGACAGGTTTTCCAGCCCTTTCAGCTGCTCAAGCGCGGCACGCATCTTCGCCTGACGCTTCTCATCGTAGCGTTTCAGACGGATCAGCGGCTCTATCAGACGCGACGCCACCTGCGGGTTACGGCTGTTCAGCTCGGTCAGCATTTCCACCATGAACTGATAACCGCTGCCGTCTTCGGCGTGGAATGCGGCCGGGTTGCTGCTGGCAAACGCGCCAATCAGCGAGCGCACGCGGTTTGGATTGCTCAGGGTAAAGGAACGATGCTTCAGCAGGCTGCGCACCTTGCTGAGCGCATCGGCCGCCGGGCTGGTCGCCTGCAGGATGAACCACTTATCCATTACCAGACCATCCTGATGCCACTTGTCGTCATACTCCTGCATCAGCGCATCGCGGCACGGCAGTTCGGCGGCAACGCTTGCGCCCAGCGCGGCCAGCGCGTCGGTCATGTTATCCGCCTCGTGATACTGCTTGCTCACCAGGGTGTTCGCCAGCTCGGTTTCACCAAACGCCAGATAGCGCAGGCAGGTGTTACGCAGAGAACGTTTACCAATGTCCGCGTGCTCAACGCGATAAGCGTCAAGCTTGTTGGCGTTATAAATGGCGAGGAACTCGTCCGCCAGTTCAGCAGCCAGCGTACGGGTCAGCGCTTCACGCACCGCCACGATCGCGATCGGATCGATAATCTCGAACAACTCCGCGATTTCCGTTGCTGACGGCAGGGTCAGAATTTCAGCGGCCAGCGCCGGGTCAATCTTCTCATCCAGCAGGATCGCGCGGAACGCGTCAGCCACGTGAACAGGCAGCGACAGCGGCTGACCCTGCTGGTGACGGTTTACGTTGATCTTGATGTAGGTCGCCAGCAGGCTTTGCGCCGCATCCCAGCGGGAGAAGTCGTTGCGGGCGTGACGCATCAGGAACGTCAGCTGCTGATCGCTCCACTTGTACTCCAGCTTCACCGGCGCGGAGAATTCACACAGCAGCGCAGGCACCGGCTGGAAGTAGACGTTATCGAAGATAAAGGTCTGCTCGGCCTGGGTCACGTTCAGCACGTGGTGTACCGGGTGGCCGCCCTTCTGCAGTGGAATGACTTTGCCCTCGTTATCGTACAGCTCAATGCTGAACGGAATATGCAGCGGGTATTTCTCTTCCTGCTCTGCCGTCGGCGGCGTGCGCTGGCTGATGGTCAGCGTGTACTGCTCGGTTTCCGGATTGTAGTCGTCTTTGACGGTAACAACTGGCGTACCGGCCTGGCTGTACCAGCGGCGGAAGTGGGAAAGATCGACATTAGAAGCATCTTCCATCGCCTGCACAAAATCGTCGCAGGTGGCCGCGCTGCCGTCATGACGCTCGAAGTAGAGCTGCATCCCTTTCTGGAAGTTCTCTTCACCCAGCAGGGTGTGGATCATGCGGATAATTTCAGCGCCTTTCTCATACACCGTCAGGGTGTAGAAGTTGTTCATTTCGATGACTTTATCCGGACGGATCGGGTGCGCCATTGGGCTGGCATCTTCCGCAAACTGCAGGCCGCGCATGGTACGCACGTTATTGATGCGGTTCACCGCGCGTGAACCCAGATCGGAGCTGAACTCCTGGTCACGGAAGACGGTCAGGCCCTCTTTAAGGCTCAGCTGGAACCAGTCGCGGCAGGTGACGCGGTTACCGGTCCAGTTGTGGAAATATTCGTGGCCGATGACGCGTTCGATATCGAGATAATCTTTATCGGTGGCGGTATCGGTGCGCGCCAGCACGTATTTGGAGTTAAAGACGTTCAGGCCTTTGTTCTCCATTGCGCCCATGTTGAAGAAATCAACGGCAACGATCATATAGATGTCGAGGTCATATTCGAGGCCAAAGCGCTCTTCGTCCCACTTCATGGAGTTGATGAGCGAGGTCATCGCCCACGGCGCGCGGTCCAGGTTACCACGGTCAACAAACAGCTCCAGCGCCACTTCGCGGCCTGAGCGCGTTTTGAAGGTGTCGCGCAGCACGTCGAAGTCCCCCGCCACCAGCGCAAACAGGTAACACGGTTTCGGGAACGGATCCTGCCACTGAACCCAGTGACGGCCATTCTCCAGCTCGCCTTCGCCTACGCGGTTGCCGTTGGAGAGCAGGAAGGGATACAGGGTTTTATCGGCGATGATTTTGGTGGTGAAGCGCGCGAGGACGTCCGGGCGGTCGAGATACCAGGTAATGTGGCGGAACCCTTCCGCTTCACACTGGGTACACAGCGCCACGCCTGACTGGTAAAGCCCTTCCAGCGCGGTGTTGGCGGCCGGGCTGATTTCATTCACGATGCGCAGCGTAAACTGTTCCGGCAGGTTGTCGATGACCAGCTGGTTGTTTTCTTCTTTATAGTCTGACCAGGCTTCATCATTAATATGCAGGGAGACCAGCGTCAGGTCTTCGCCATCCAGACGCAGCGGCACAGCAGTTGCGCTGTGGCGCGTCACCTGACTCACCGCCGTGACAACGGTTTTAGTGGCATCCAGGTCAAAAGTCAGATCGATTTCGCTAATCAGATAATCCGGCGCACGGTAGTCGTGGCGGTATTTGGCTTGTGGCTGTTGTGTCATAGAAAACCTTATGCATCGTTTGTCGAGTAACGTTTCAATATATTCCTGTTGCGCAAAACGCGCTATGCAGAATGTTCATCTTTTCAGGGTCAACACCTTTTTTTGCTACATTTGTATAACACGGGGCACAAAATGCCCTCGACCATAAAACGCGCTTATGTTGTGATCGGGGTTCAATAAATCACTAAACAAGGTATACTCCGGAGTTGTTTATTGTACTAAACGCTCCTGTGAGAGGATGCTACTGCGCACCTATGACTCAATTCGCTTCTCCAGTTCTGCATACGTTGCTGGATACCGACGCGTATAAACTGCACATGCAGCAAGCCGTTTTCCACCATTACTATGACGTTCATGTCGCGGCGGAATTCCGCTGCCGTGGCGACGACTTGCTCGGTATCTACGCAGACGCCATTCGTGAACAGGTCAATGCTATGCAGCATCTGACGCTGCAGGACGAGGAATATCAGTGGCTTTCTGGCCTGCCTTTCTTCAAAGCCGACTACCTGAACTGGCTGCGCGACTTCCGCTATAAGCCGGAGCAGGTCACCGTGGTTAACGATAACGGCAAGCTGGATATTCGCCTTTCAGGTCCGTGGCGGGAAGTGATCATGTGGGAAGTGCCGCTTCTGGCGGTAATCAGTGAACTGGCTCACCGCTACCGTTCCCCGGAAACGGGCGTAGCGCAGGCGGTGGCCTCGCTGGAAAAGAAACTCGCTGACTTCTCCACGCTGACCGCAGGGCTGGACATGTCCCGCTTCCGCCTGATGGACTTTGGCACCCGCCGCCGTTTTTCGCGCGACGTACAGGAGGCCATCGTTAAACGTCTGCAGCAGGAGCCGTGGTTCGTGGGCACCAGTAACTACGATCTGGCCCGTCGCCTCAATCTGACGCCCATGGGTACCCAGGCGCACGAGTGGTTCCAGGCGCATCAGCAGATCAGCCCTGACCTCGCCAACAGCCAGCGCGCAGCGCTGGCCGCATGGCTTGCGGAGTACCCGAATCAACTCGGAATTGCCCTCACGGACTGTATTACGATGGATGCCTTCCTGCGCGACTTTGGACCTGAATTTGCGGAGCGTTATCAGGGGTTGCGCCACGATTCCGGCGATCCGGTTGAGTGGGGTGAGAAGGCGATTGCCCATTACGAGAAACTGGGCATTGACCCGATGAGCAAGGTGCTGGTCTTCTCCGATAATCTCGATCTGGCGAAAGCCGTCGAACTCTATCGCCATTTCAACGCCAGAGTGAACCTGAGCTTCGGGATCGGTACCCGGTTAACCTGCGACATTCCTCAGGTAAAACCTCTGAATATCGTGATAAAGCTGGTGGAATGTAATGGCAAACCGGTGGCGAAACTCTCCGACAGCCCGGGCAAAACCATCTGCCATGACAAGGCGTTTGTCCGCGCGTTGCGCAAAGCCTTCGATCTTCCCCAGATCAAAAAAGCCAGTTAAGCGCTTAAGGGAGCCTTCATGGCTCCCCTCTTCTTATTTATTTCTCAATTCTTCCCTTTTGACCGCGAAATTTACTTGTCTGATAGCGGATGGCAGGTAACATAGATATCCCCCCATAAGGGTGGACAAGTGTTTATTTTTTCCGACTATTAACAGAGAGAATATTATGAGCGTTGTGCCTGTAGCCGACGTACTCCAGGGCCGTGTCGCCGTTGACTCAGAAGTCACCGTGCGCGGATGGGTGCGTACCCGCCGAGATTCTAAAGCTGGCATCTCCTTCCTTGCCGTCTATGACGGTTCCTGCTTTGATCCTGTACAGGCCGTCATTAATAATTCTCTGCCCAATTACAATGATGACGTTCTGCACCTGACGACGGGCTGTTCCGTTATCGTCACCGGCGTGGTCGTGGCATCCCCGGGCCAGGGTCAGAGTTTCGAAATTCAGGCTTCTGCCATTGAAGTCACCGGCTGGGTTGAAGATCCGGATACCTATCCGATGGCGGCTAAACGTCACAGCATTGAGTATCTGCGTGAAGTGGCGCACCTTCGTCCACGTACCAACCTGATTGGTGCGGTTGCTCGCGTACGTCATACGCTGGCGCAGGCGCTGCATCGTTTCTTCGATGAGCAGGGTTATTTCTGGGTGTCTACCCCGCTGATCACCGCGTCCGATACGGAAGGCGCCGGTGAGATGTTCCGCGTCTCAACGCTGGATCTCGAAAACCTGCCGCGCACCCCGGAAGGTAAAGTGGACTATGACAAAGACTTCTTTGGTAAAGAGGCCTTCCTGACCGTATCCGGTCAGCTCAACGGCGAAACGTACGCCTGCGCGCTGTCTAAAATCTACACCTTTGGCCCTACCTTCCGTGCCGAAAACTCCAACACCAGCCGTCACCTGGCGGAATTCTGGATGCTGGAGCCTGAAGTGGCGTTCGCCAACCTGGACGATGTCGCGGGTCTGGCGGAAGCGATGCTGAAATATGTCTTCAAAGCGGTGCTGGAAGAGCGTCCGGACGACATGAAATTCTTCGCCGAGCGCGTAGACAGCGACGCGGTAGCCCGTCTGGAGCGCTTCGTCTCTGCCGATTTTGCGCAGGTGGACTACACCGACGCGGTGGCGATCCTCGAGAAATGCGGTGAGAAGTTCGAGAACCCGGTTTACTGGGGCGTAGACCTGGCGTCTGAGCACGAGCGCTATCTGGCCGAGAAGCATTTCAAAGCGCCAGTTGTCGTTAAAAACTACCCGAAAGACATTAAGGCCTTCTATATGCGCCTTAACGAAGACGGTAAAACCGTGGCAGCGATGGACGTCCTGGCGCCGGGCATCGGTGAAATCATCGGTGGCTCTCAGCGTGAAGAGCGTCTGGACGTGCTGGACGCGCGTATGGAAGAGATGGGTCTTAACCCTGCGGACTACAGCTGGTACCGCGATCTGCGTCGTTACGGTACCGTACCGCACGCCGGTTTTGGTCTGGGCTTTGAGCGTCTGATTGCCTACGTGACCGGTGTGCAGAACGTTCGTGACGTGATTCCGTTCCCACGTACGCCACGTAACGCCAGCTTCTAATCGGTAAAAGACTAAAATGGCCAGCCTGTGCTGGCCATTATTTTATCCTGTATTGTCAGTTTTCGTCAGCGTAAAGTCAGCATCTTCAAACCTTCACCCCGTCACAACCACTACCTGTTACGTTTTGTTTCCGCGAAATATCCAGCCACAAAAAATAAACCCCATTCTTATTGCGCTTATTACATCCCCAAGCAATAGCACAAATTTCAACCAATTTTACAGCCATCCAGAAGGCTTTTCGGCGTCATAAGAAAAAACGAGTCGTTTATCGTCTGTTTATATGAATTGCCTTTATCCAAATTAATCATAAGGAATTCATATATATAGGATAGATGCTGTCGCTTAATTCACCAGGGCGTTCTGAAGTTTGAGGTGGTTCACAAAGTTCCCAAAAATACACATTTAGTTACATATATTTTCTTTTGGTTACTCAATCTTGAGAATTGTAGCACTTTCAGGCTAGCGAAACGCTTCGGCGAATGGAAAGATGCCTGTCAGATACATAAAGACACCAAACTCTCATCAATAGTTCCGGAAATATTTATTGACAGAATTTATTGACGGCAGTGGCGAGTGTCATAAAAAAACCAATGAGGGTAATAAATAATGATGAAGCGCAATATTCTGGCAGTGGTAATCCCTGCCCTGCTGGTAGCCGGTGCAGCCAACGCTGCAGAAATCTATAACAAGAACGGCAACAAGCTGGACTTCTACGGTAAAGTTAACGCCGAGCACGACTTCGTGACTTCCGGTGATAGCACAAACAATAGCGACGCTACTTACGCGCAGATCGGTTTCAAAGGCGAAACTCAGATCAACGACCAACTGACAGGTTATGGCCAGTGGGAATACCGTTTCGTGGCTAGCGATGCAGAAAACTCTGCACAGAAAAACAAAAACCGTCTGGCTTTCGCTGGTCTGAAAGCGGGCGACGCTGGCAGCATCGACTACGGTCGTAACTACGGTATCGTTTACGACGTAGAATCTTACACCGATATGGCGCCGTCCTTCTCTGGTATGACCTGGGGCGGTAACTATGTTGATAACTTTATGACCAGCCGCAGCACCGGTCTGCTGACCTACCGTAACAGCAACTTCTTCGGTCTGGTTGACGGCCTGAGCCTGGGCGTTCAGTACCAGGGCAAAAACGACCGTGCTGACGTTAAAACCTCTAACGGTGACGGCGTAGGCTACTCTCTGGGTTACGATTTCGGCGAAGGCTTCGGTGCAATCGCATCTTATAGCAACGCTAACCGTACTCTGGATCAGAAAGCTGACGGCGAAGGCGACAAAGCTGAAGCATGGGGTCTGGGTCTGAAATACGATGCCAACAACATCTACCTGGCAACCACCTATGCTGAAACCCGTAACACCACCCGTACCGGGTCTGATGGCGATGCTGGTTTTGCTAACAAAACGCAGAACTTCGAAGTTGTTGCTCAGTACCAGTTCGATTTTGGCCTGCGTCCAGCAATCTCCTACGTGCAGACCAAAGGTAAAGACCTGGCTGGCGTGACCAACTCTAAAGGCACCTTCAAAGGTGGCGATGCAGATCTGGCTAAATTCATCCAGGTTGGCGCAACTTACTACTTCAACAAAAACTTCAACGTGTGGGCTGACTACTACATCAACCTGCTGGACAAAGACACAGACTACGCGCAAACCGTTGGCGGCCTGAACGGCAACGACGATATGGCAGCTGTGGGTGTGACTTACCAGTTCTAATCAGTACACCACTTTGTTATATGCTTAATGAACAGGGCTTCGGCCCTGTTTTTTTATGCCTGACAGAAAATAATGGCGACTTTTGAAAAGCCGCACGCTTTTCGTCGCAAACGGTTGGCATTTTGTAAATCTACCGTTAACCTGATAGCGGATTTCACTTCTGTAATCACAATGGAACTTCGTCATGTTTGAGAACATTACCGCCGCTCCTGCCGACCCGATTCTGGGCCTGGCCGATCTGTTTCGTGCCGACGACCGCCCTGGCAAAATCAACCTGGGTATTGGTGTATATAAAGATGAAACCGGCAAAACTCCGGTACTGACCAGCGTTAAGAAAGCTGAGCAGTATCTGCTGGAAAACGAAACCACCAAAAACTACCTCGGTATTGATGGTATCCCTGAATTTGGTCGCTGCACCCAGGAGCTGCTGTTCGGTAAAGGCAGTGCAATTGTGAGTGACAAACGTGCCCGTACGGCACAGACCCCGGGCGGTACCGGCGCGCTGCGCGTGGCGGCGGATTTCCTTGCGAAAAACACCTCTGTGAAGCGTGTCTGGGTAAGCAATCCAAGCTGGCCGAACCACAAGAGCGTATTTAACTCTGCGGGTCTGGAAGTGCGTGAATACGCCTACTACGACGCAGCAAACCACTCTCTGGACTTTGACGGCCTGCTGGCGAGCCTGAGTGAGGCGCAAGCAGGTGACGTGGTGCTGTTCCACGGCTGCTGCCACAACCCAACCGGTATCGATCCAACGCTTGAGCAGTGGGAACATCTGGCGAAGCTGTCCGTAGAAAAAGGCTGGCTGCCGCTGTTTGACTTTGCCTACCAGGGCTTCGCCCGTGGTCTGGAAGAAGATGCCGAAGGCCTGCGCGCGTTCGCCGCAGTGCATCAGGAGCTGATCGTTGCAAGCTCCTACTCCAAGAACTTTGGTCTGTACAATGAGCGTGTAGGTGCCTGTACGCTGGTTGCGGCTAACGATGAGACCGTCGATCGCGCGTTCAGCCAGATGAAATCCGTTATCCGCGCTAACTACTCTAACCCGCCGGCACACGGTGCCTCTGTTGTTGCGACTATCCTGAGCAACGATGCGCTGCGCGCCATCTGGGAACAAGAGCTGAACGATATGCGTCAGCGTATTCAGCGCATGCGCCTGCTGTTTGTGAACACCCTGGCGGAGAAAGGCGCGGATCGCGACTTCAGCTTTATCATCAAACAGAACGGCATGTTCTCGTTCAGCGGCCTGACCAAAGAGCAGGTTCTGCGTCTGCGTGAAGAATTCGGCGTGTACGCCGTGGCGTCTGGCCGCGTGAACGTTGCAGGCATGACGCCTGACAACATGGCGCCGCTGTGCGAAGCGATTGTCGCCGTACTGTAATTTGCGCCCACAAAAAAGCCTGCATTATGCAGGCTTTTTTTATTCGGGTTACCAGACAGGCATTTCATCCTGAAGGAACGGATTATGGAGCCGTTCATAGCCCAGCGTCGACATCGGACCGTGCCCAGGGATAAACGTCACATCATCACCCAGCGGCAATAACTTCTGTTTAATCGACTGAATCAGCTGCCCGTGATCGCCGCGCGGAAAATCGCTGCGTCCTACGCCACCTTTGAAAATCACATCGCCGGAGATCAGCAGACGGGACTGGTCATCAAAGAAGACGATATGGCCTGGCGTATGCCCAGGACAATGCAACACCTGTAAAGTCACATTCCCTATGCTAACGCGTGCTCCTTCATTCAGCCAGCGATCGGGCGTCAGGGGCTGACACTCATCCAGGCCAAACATGCGGCTTTGGGCAGGTAATCCCTGCAGCCAGAACTCATCTTCTTTTTCCGGACCGACAATCGGCACGCCGTAGTGTTCAGCCAGTTCAGCCGCTGCGCCCACATGGTCGAGGTGACCATGCGTCAGTAAAATCTGCATGAGCGTCACGCCGCTGTCGGCGACTTCCTGCTTGATCTTCTCAGCGTCACCGCCGGGATCGACAAGCGCGGCCAGTTTAGTCTGTTCGCACCAGATGAGTGAACAATTCTGGGAGAACGCGGTAACCGGAATAATACGATAGTTCATACTGCTCCTGTGTTTCGTTATTACCAGTGCCGAACCGGACCGGTATCAATATGCACAAAGTTGCTGCTGGGGTAATATCCTACACCACCTGCGCGCATAGATAACGCAGCTTTGCGAATATTGGCTAACGAAACGCCTTCAATATGGAAATCCATTGCCTGTCCCTTCGTGTGATAGCTCTTTTTGGCTACCCCGCGACTGTGGGCGCGCAGTTCATTATTGGTATCAACAGAGCGATAACCAGAAATAAGCTGCACCGGCTTGCTGGTGCCCAGCAGGCCCTGAAGGCGGTAAAGCTGATCAAACAGTCCTGGATCGATGGCTTTTATTTTATTCGCGCGGAAATCACGGAAAAAATGGTTAAGTCTTGCTAATTCATCCTGAATATAGCCTCTGCCATCGAAGAACTCCGCTTTTAGCGACTCACCGGTATGGAGATTGTTGAGCGTTAAAACTCGCGGACGAGGTGTCGAGAGGGTGGCAAATGCTGGCGTCGGCAAGATGGCCGCTGCGCCAAGCGCAACACCACCTAACGCCAGCAGTTTGCGGCGATTAGCGTCAAATTTGTCCATGATAATCAGGTCTACAGGTAAAAGAAATCGTAATATGCATAGCGCACGAAGGGCACCTTAACTGGCAAAACCGGGTACGTCAAGGCGCCCAACCCCAGTGAATACGCGGCTTGTAGCGATATAGCCCCTTATTCACCCTAACTTACGACAATCATTTTTCCCGAACTGCTTCATTTACCTGATTAATTGTTCCGCTTTTGGCAAAATTTGTGCGCCGGATCGCGCGGTGAGATCATAATTGTAAATATCTGTACGGTACTGAGTCCGCCCGTCTTCGCCAACAAACGCCGTCAGATAGTAAAGATTGACCGGAATATTGTGTCGAATATTAACATAACGCGTATCCCCCTGCTTCAGGGCATCCGAAATGCGCGTATCGTTCCAGCCCGCATCCTGCAGCAGCATATTGGCCAGCTCCGAGGCTTTGTTCACGCGCACGCAGCCAGAACTCAGCGCGCGCGTATCTTTCTGGAACAGGTTGTGGTTCGGCGTATCGTGCAGATAGATAGCGTCAGAACTCGGCATATTGAATTTGTAACGCCCTAAAGAGTTATGCGCCCCGGGTGCCTGCTGGAAACGGAACGGCAGATTAGAAGCCGTGATTGTCGACCAGTCGACCATATAAGGATCGATAGCCTCTTTACTGTTCCATCCACGCATCACCGTATAGCCATGACGTTCCAGATAACCCGGATCGTTCCAGACCTTCGGCAGAATGTCTTTACGCGCCAGCGTCGGCGGCACGTTCCACGGCGGGTTAACGACTACGTTATTGAGCGCGCTGCTCATCATCGGTGTTTTGCGATCCGGACGCCCGACAATCACGCGCGACGCCAGTTTTTCGCTACCGTCCTGGTAATAGACCAGGGAATACGCCGGAATGTTAACCATAATGCCGGTAGAAAGGGTTCCCGGCAGCAGGCGCAAACGCTGGATATTGAGCGCCAGCACCCCTGCCCGCTGCGCAGGCGATACGTTCAGCCAGTCTCGCGTCGTCTGGCCAATGACGCCATCGGCTCCCAGTCCCTGAGCGGCCTGGAATTGCTTCACTGCCGCAACCAGCTCGCGATCGTATGCTGCGGGTTTATTGCTGACGGCAATCGCTTTTTTCTCTTTCACGGGCGCTGACGGGCTGACCGCCGCGTTTTGCGGATCGTCGCCTGGCAGGGCGATATGTGGCCCGCCTTCAAGAAGACCCGAGCGCGTCAGGATCTCGCGCAGAGCAGGCACATCGCTGCTCCACTGCCCCGGACGCAGCGTCGCGGCGCCGCGCATCTGCGGCCATGGGCGCGAGTCGCCCACCAGCGCGAGGAGCGACTGGTGAAGCGTGGCGTATTGTGGATGCGCCGGTGCGAGGCTGGCAATAAAGCGCGGCAGTTCGCCATTATCGAGGGCTAACTGCCACTGGTTAATCACCGACAGCGCTGGCGTCGCGAGCTTATACGGCTTATCGCTGTACAGCCAGCGGTTGCCATTGACCGGAATACCCGCCACGAACTGCAGGTAACCCATCATGGCATCGGAAAGCACCACATCTCTCGCCTGCCCTGTTACGGCAGGATCGGTTAACAGTTCAACCCACTTTGTAAACTGCGGCTGAAACCCTGCAATTGCGACCTCCGCCAGCTGTTGCTGGAAGGCGCGCACGGCATCGCGGTTTTCCCACATCGGTTTCATATCGCGGGCGGCATAAAGCAGCGTGAGCTGATTGAGATAGACAGGCGTGTAGCCTGACGGCAGCCCCGACTGCAGCTGCTGGCTGAGCGATTCGGCGTCGATGCCTTCCGGCAGCGGCTTAATACCGGCCATGATAGCCGTCGCCGGAGATTGCTCCAGCGGCTGGGACAACGACGTAGGCTGCGAGCCTGTCGTTGCCGAGCTGTCAGTCGGCACAATTTCAGGCTCGTCGGCCTGGGCGGTTAACAGTGGAGCAAACATCACTGCCAGGCATAGACTTAGCGCCGACAGCTGACGACCACATTCTTTCTTAAGCAACATCCCTTGCCCCCTGTTTTCACGACATGCCCATCACGTTGGGGCTTTCTTTCATTATAGGTAGACGGCTAAGCTGTTGCCTTACCTTATGTAAAGAAGTTTAAAGATAACGCAGCCCTAAGCACAAGTTAAGTTTAAAAAAAAAGCGGCGCCAGAGCGCCGCTTCGGATCGGAAAACGCGTCAGGAAGCGTCCGCCGTGGTTTCTGGCAGTGACTCTGGCGGCTGCGGCGCAAAGCCACGCAGCCCCACAACGTGGACGTGTTCGCTGTTCTGGAACACTTTACGCACCAGCTTGTAGGTTGTCCCTTTTTCAGGACTGATGTTTTCCGGTGCCGCAATGATGAGCTGCATATCGAGACGTTCGCAAAGCTCAAACAGCGTGGCAATGGAGCGCGCATCAAGACGCGCAGCCTCATCCAGGAACAGCAGTCGGCATGGTGAGATGTCTTTGCCGCGCAGGCGACGCGCTTCGTCTTCCCAGCTCTGTACCACCATCACCAGAATTGACATACCGGTACCGATCGCTTCACCGGTTGAGAGCGCCCCGGATTCCGCACGCAGCCAGCCGTCTGAACCACGGTTAACCTCTACCTCCATTTCCAGGTAGTTACGGTAATCCAGCAGCTCTTCACCGATGGTTTGCGGCGTACGCTGGCCCATATCAATCTGCGGGTTCAGGCGCTGATACAGTTTCGCCAGCGCTTCAGAGAAGGTCAGACGGTTACTGTTGAACAGATCCTGATGCTGTTCGTGCTGCTCAGACAGCACTTCCAGCAGGGTGGCATGCGCTTCGCGCACGTTAACGTTGAGGCGCACGCTGTTCACCTGGCCAAACGACACGCTCTGCAGACCCTGGTTGAGCTGGCGGATACGGTTCTGCTCGCGCTGAATGGTTTTGCGGATGATATTCGCCACGCTGCGGGAGCTGATCGCCAGCTTCTGCTCGCGAGAGGTCAGCTCTTCCGTCAGACGCCCCAGCTCGATTTCCATCTGCTCAATGGCTTCGACCGGATCGTCGGTACGGATAATGTCCTGACGAATACGCTCGCGCAGGTGCTGGTAAACCGCCACAAAGAACTGGATTTTACGTTCAGGGCGTTTCGGATCCTCCGACATACGCAGCACGTCGCGCAGGTGTTCGTTATCCGCCACCGCCAGACGCAGCGCACCCAGCGCCTTATCCGACATGGAACGCAGCTCATCGGCAGAGAGATACGCCAGCTCGCGACGGTGCAGACGACGCTCAACGTTATTGTCTTTCACCATGCGCATTACCGCGCACCAGCCTGCCTTGGCGGTCACGACCTGCTCGCGCATCTCAAAGTAGTCGCGCTCCAGCTTGCGCAGGCGACGGGTCAGGTTATCCATTTCTGCTTCGCAGAAGGTCAGCGCTTTTTCCAGCTGATTGCGACGCGCGCGGTTATTGCTGAGCTGAGCATGCAGCTCGTCACGACGAATGCGCGCGCGCTCTTCCGCCCCGCTGTCGGCACGAACGCCGATATCCTGAAGCTCTTTCTGCAGGTCGTTTAACAGCTCTTTCTTGGTGTCGAAGGAGCTTTTCAGCGAGGCCAGCACCTGGTTGTACTGGTTCAGCTGAGCGGAGTGGCTGCGCATCGCTTCGCGGGCGCGGGTACGCTCCGCTTCCGCCTGCTCAAGGCGCTGACGCAGCTTTTCATTCAGATCGCTGTTACCGCTCAGCATTTCCGCCGAATCGGAGTAGCCGAAATGGGCGCGACGCTGCACCACTTCCGTCAGGGCAAACGCCTGCTGACGCGCTTCGCGCTGCACCTGCTGTGACCAGGCATAATCTTCTTTTAACTGCTCGAACTGTTCCGGGTCGCTCTGCAGGACAGAGACAACCGGCTCCAGCTTCGCCAGCTGATTGCCGTGCTGCTGCACGAAGCGCGCGGCTTCCTGCGCTTCATCCAGACGCTCCTGGATCTCATCCACGCGGTCGGCCAGCGTGTCGTCTGCCAGCAGATTCAGACGCGGCAGAATACGGTTAAGGGCCGCGACGCCCTCTTTTGCCTGCTCGAACTGGACGCGACTCTGCTGGTTGTCGCTTTCATGACTGGCAATCGCCCGCTCCAGCTCGCCACGGCGGGTATTGAGTTTGCGAATTTCCGCTTCAGGGTCGGCTTCGAAGGCCACGGCCAGATGGCTGCCGATAAAGCGGCTAAACGCCTGATGCAGGCGCTGGGTTTTCTGCACGTCAAACGACAGCGTCGCAAAACGTTCAGACAGCGTCTCACGCTCGGCGTGCAGGCTTTCGATGCGGCTTTCACGCGCGGCGCGGCCAAACAGCGGCAGTTCCGGGAAGCGGGAATAGCGCCACTGACGGTCGGCGATTTTCACCACCACCGCTTTTTCCAGCTCGTCGACGCTGAACACGCTGTCATCGAACGACTGCGGATCCCCTTCGATCAGGTAGAGATCTTCCGGGCAATCTTCCAGACCGGCAAGCTGCTCAGAAATCAGCGACAGATCCGGCACCACGATCGCGTTACGCGACGGGCCATACAGTGCCGAGAAGTAAGGCGCATCGTCCAGGCCGACATCGTCGTAAATCTCAGACAGCAGTACGCCGCCAAAACGCTCCGCCAGGGCATTGAGACGCGGGTCTTCCGCACCGCCCGGCTGGCTTAAGCGCTCAATTTCTTCGTCGACGTCACGCTTGCGCGCGCCCACTTCATCACGCTCAACAATCGCCTCGCGCTCGCGCTCCAGCAGCTGCTGCAGGTATTCGGTCACTTCCTGGCTGGATTCGAACTGCTCGCCGCACTGCTCACTGAGCTGGTTAAGGCTGCTCTGGGCCGCCAGCCAGACCGGGGCACGCTGCAGAAGCGCTTGCGAACGGGACTGAAGCTGTTCCAGCTCCTGACGCAGGGTCATACGCTGTTCGCTGGCGCTGGAAACCGTGTCTGAAAGCGCAGCGATACGCGCCTCGAGTTCCTGATGCAGGGCCTCAAGCTCGTCAAAATCGTAATGTTTGCCCTGACGCTTGCAGAATTCGGCCAGCAGACGCTCGGCCTCCTGCTGCTCGCGCAGGCGCTGTTCCAGCTCGTTCAGACGCATACGCAGCGGCTGAACCTGCTCGGCCAGATGGCGCTGGTTCACGCCGTCACGCAGCAGCTCGCGGGCAACGTCCCAGGCTTCGTTACGCGCCAGCGGGCCGTTAATCGCCACAACCAGCTGATAGGCCTGCTCAAACTGGCTGTGCGCCGTTTGGGCGACGCTCATTTTCTGTTCGAGGGACAGCAGTTTCTCAGTGGCTTCCTGCTCTTTGGCCTGGAAGGTATCCAGCCACTCGTCGGCGCTTTCCGGCGTCAGGTCTGGCAGATGGCACAGCTCTTTCGCGCGCTGTAAGGCCTGCAGTGCCTGGGTGTACTGGATCGCGCGCGTCTGCTGCACGTCCAGCGCCTGCTGATAATCGGCAAGCTGGCTTTTCAGCTCATCCACTTCCAGCTCGGCCGCTTCGGCGCGGGCTTCGTTCTCTTCCTGCATCTCGGCGGCTTCGGCCACCACTTCATTTTGCTCTTCAAGACGAATTTGCAGCTCGTCGAGGTCCGCTTCATAGCGCTCGATTTTCTCCTGCTGACGCAGCGCGGTCTGCACCAGGTTCAGGTGATCGCTGGCGGCCTGGTAATCGGCTTCCAGGTCACCTTCAGCACCGTTGTGCTCACCGAGCTCGCGCGCCATTTCGACGTGCTTGTACTGCTCGGCCACCAGCTGTTTGCGGGAGGTAAACAGCTCGCGGCGGTATTCTAATGCCTGATCGAGGTGGACGCGGCGCTCGTTGGCGTGGCGCATGTAGTCCGCCGCCACGTAGTTAGTGGCTTCGCTGATCAGGTGTTTAAACAGATCGCGGTCAGACTGGGTCACGCGAATCGCTTCCAGCGTCATGCGGTTTTCACGCAGCGCCGCCTCCATGTCCTGGAAGGCCTTACGCACGCCGCTGTTTTCCGGCAGCAGGTAGTCGCGCAGGGAGCGGGTAATGGCGCTGGAGATACCGCCGTACAGGGACGCTTCGATCAGGCGGTAGTATTTGCTACGGTCTGATGCGGTACGCAGACGACGCGCCACCACGCCGAGATCGAACATCAGCGAGTGGTAGTCTGTAATCGAGTTGAACTGTTTGAACTGCACGCCTTCGATCGCTTCGAGCTTATCTTTCAGCTCCTGCAGCGTCAGCACGCGCGCCTGGCGCTCGTTCAGGGTTTCCGTCAGCAGCGCCGTCGGCTGCACAGACGTTGGCAGCCCCTGGATGGCGAACGGTTTAATGTCGACTTTACGGTCGCGACCGGCAACCTGCTGCAGGCGTACGCCCACCACCACGCGCTGATGGCGGGAGTTAATGACGTCCAGAACCGAATAACAGACGCCGGCCTTCAGCTTACCGTGCAGGCCTTTATCACGGGAACCGCTTGTGGCCCCCGCTTCGGTGGTGTTACGGAAGTGAAGCAGCGTCAGATCAGGGATCAGCGCCGTGACAAACGCCGCCATGGTGGTGGATTTACCCGCCCCGTTACCGCCGGAGAGCGTCGTCACCAGCTCATCCAGATCGAACGTTCGGGCAAAGAAGCCGTTCCAGTTAATCAGCGTCAGTGAGCGAAATTTACCGCGTTCAATCATTACTCTTCCTCCCCGCTATCCGGCAGATTCTCTTCATGCTCATCATTGAGCTGCAAATGGTTTTCCACCGGCATCGCTTCACCGTCGCGGATCATGCGAAGCTGCGCTTCACGCGCGTCATCGCCCGCACGCACGTCGGCGCCGAAGCGGAAGACAGATTCCGTAATGCGGAATTTGCTGCTGTCGTGCCCCATAAACCAGACCATCCCCAGACGACGCAGACGGTTCAGGGAAGAGCGGACTTTTTCCTGTAATTTCTGACGATCGAGATCCGACCCCGTGGAGCGGTTGTTCACCAGCTTGAGCAGCTTGCTCTCATCTGCCAGCGTCAACAGCTCGTCGTAAAGTTCCTGCTGGGTGAAGATCCCTTCATTCGCCAGACGTTCCGGGCTGAGGTAGAGGTAGCAGAGAATTTTGCCGACCATCATATCCAGCTCGGAGAGCACGGAACGCGGAATCAGCGTCGTGGAGCGCGGGCGCAGGTAGAAAAACCCTTCCGGCGCGCGGATAAGCTCCACGTTGTAGCGGGCGTAAAACTCTTCCAGGTACTCCTGGAAGTCCATCAAAAAGGCGTGATTATCCAGCTCGTCTAAGCCAATGTGACGACCGGCACGCAGCTGGCTGTCCAGCGCCGGAAATAACGGATTCGCCAGCGCCTGTGCCAGCTTAACCGGCATCACTTGTTCAATATTTGTCAATGACATGCGCCTGTACCTTGGCTCCGTAATCGTTAATTGGCTGCCACTTCGGCGGCAGTCCGGTGAAATCGGCTTGCGCGATACCCAGGCGAACCGCCTGGTCTACCACAATGCGGGCAACGTCGAAGTGGCGCGCGCGAGGATATTGCGCCAGATAGTCGCGCACCACGAGCCCCAGATCCAGCGGAGCTTGTCTGGTTTTGTAGACCGCGAGCTGTTCTTCGATCATCGCCGCAAGCTGCTCGCGAATTTCGTTAAATTCTTCGTATTCCAGATCCGGCGGCAGTTCACCGGTTACCTCTTCATCACGCAATGCCATCTCTTCGTCGCGCATATCCAGCAGACGATCGGCATTGGCGTAGGTCAGCGCCCACGGCGCATCGAAATAGGTCTGCACCGACTGGCGCAGACGCTGGGCAAAGACGCGGTTTTTATCCATATCGATCGCGGTACGGATAAATTTATGCACGTGTCGGTCGTAGCCGATCCACAGGTCGATCGACTGCTGGCCCCAGCTGATGATGCGGTCCAGTTTACTCTGCAGGTCGAACACCAGACGGTCGATAAAGTGCAGATCGTCGTGTGCCAGCGTCGCGTCCTGGATGCGCAGCAGGTTCGCCTGCAGCTTATCCCCTGCGGCTTCCAGCGTATCCTGCAGCTCACGCAGCGTACCGGAGGTTTCTGACAGCAGAAGTTCACAGCTTGAGATGGCTGCACGCCAGTCTTTATTCAGCAGCTGTGCGATATCGTCTTTGACCTGCTGCTGCTGTTCGTCCATCAGGCGCTGGGTCAGATCGATACTGTCGAAGATTTCCGCCACCGAGTATTTCAGCGGTGCATAGACGTTTCGGTGCCAGTGGAATTCGTCACCGTCTTCATCTGCCGCATCGGCGGCGCGCTTAAGCTCACCGGCCACGATCGACAGCTGCATGGACAGACGCAGCGTGGAAAATTCGCGCTGGCGAATGTAGTAATCGGTGATGCCGATGCCCAGTGGCGTCAGGCGATAGATGGCGTTTCCTTCCGCCTGCTCGCTGGTAAAGCGGTTCAGCAGACGTTGACGCACCATATCGTTAATTGCGTTATTGGCACGCACGCTAATGGTTTCGCTGGTTTGCTCAAACGCATCACTGACATGGCGGAACGCGTCCACCAGTTCACCCTCGCTCATTTCCCCATCCAGCCGCTCGCCGTTCAGCGTGGCAACCGCCAGCAGGAAAGAGAGTCTGTCTACCGGCAGCGAGATGGAGAAATCGTTTTTCCTGGCCCAGGCAACCAGTTCGGGGACTGTCTGGGAAAATTCACTCATAGGTTATCCTTGCATCTGCGGCTTGTGCGCGGTGACGTGAATATAGCGGCCAAGGCTGACAAAAGGCTCCTGGCGGCAATACCGCGTTTCCAATTCTGTTAAGGTGTCAAAACAGTCACGCTGTTTGTGTTTTTCACGCAGATAATCATGAAACACCCTGACGCCCGTCTTCCCGACAATCTGCCAGCCAATCGCTTCCAGCCAGCCATAGACCTGCTGTGGATCGCGCGGATAGTCCGGGGAAAGCGTGCGTTTTTTCTTTTTGGGCATCCCGACCTGAACATAGTCGAAGTTTCCCGCAACCATATTGTGCATCAGGAAGCCGTTAGCATTGTAGAACATCAACGACAGCGTGCCGCCCGGGCGCAACATCGACCACAGGGTTTGTAACACGCTTAGCGGATCGGCAACCCACTCCAGCACCGCATGAAACAATATCAGATCAACCTGGGTTTCCAAATGCTGTGCGATGTCCTGAGCGGCGCATTGTATAAAATGCATGTTATCGCTCACACCTTTCTCTTCTGCCGCACGCGTCGCGCGGGCGACCATTTCAGCAGAAAGATCGCAAAGCGTGACGTGATGACCGCGTTCCGCCATTTTTATGGCCGTCTGCCCTTCACCGCCTCCGGCATCCAGTACGCGCAACGTTTGACCACCAAAGGTAGCCAGAATGGTGTCCAGATCCTGCCAGAGGATCGTCTGACGGAGCTGCCCTTTCGTGGTGCCATAAATGTTGCGCGAAAACTTTTCCGCGATGTCATCAAAATTGCGATCCCGCATTGGGAGAGTTCCACTCGCTAACTGCAAAACCGCTATTTTGTCACACCCGCGCGGAGAATGAACCTCTCTGGTGTAATATCACCGTCAATCACCTGCTATATGGTCAAAAAAGGAACCAAAAAGGATGCTTTTTACCCTTAAGAAATACATTGGAGGGATGATGCTTCCCCTTCCGCTGCTGCTCATCATCATCGCGCTGGGGCTGGCGCTGGTGTGGTTCAGTCGCTTTCAGAAGAGTGGCAAAACGCTGATCACGTTCGGCTGGTTGGTCCTGCTGCTGCTGAGCCTGCAGCCGGTCGCGGATGGTCTGTTACGCCCCATCGAAAACAGGTACCCGACATGGCAGGGAAATCAGAAAGTGGCGTACATTGTTGTGCTGGGCGGTGGATATACCTGGGATCCTGACTGGGCCCCCAGCTCAAACCTGATCAACAACAGCCTGCCGCGGCTAAACGAAGGCATTCGCCTCTGGCTGGCGAATCCGGGATCAAAAATGATCTTTACCGGCGCGGCGGCCAAAACGAACCCGGTGAGTACGGCGGAAGCGGGCGCCCGGGTCGCGGAATCACTCGGCGTACCGCGCTCCTCAATCATCACATTGGACAGCCCAAAAGATACTGAAGAAGAAGCTGCCGCAGTGAAGCAGGCGATTGGTGAAGCCCCGTTCTTACTGGTGACCTCCGCCTCGCACCTGCCACGCGCAATGATTTTCTTTGAAAAACAGGGCCTGCACCCGCTTCCCGCACCGGCGAACCAGATGGCCATCGACGCGCCGCTTAATCCGTGGGAGCGGGTAATCCCCTCCCCTATGTGGCTGATGCATAGCGATCGCGTCGGTTATGAGACGCTCGGACGCCTCTGGCAGTGGCTGAAAGGTTCCTCAGGCGAGCCAGGGCAAGAGTGATTTAGTCGCCAGATCGAAGTTTGCGCGATTAAAGCGTCCGGTGTTAACCAGCTGCGCAACTTCGTCCCAGAGCAGGTAGAGCCAGCGCCGCCAGAGAAACGCTTCCGCAACGGGGGCGCGTTGAAGGTAATGCCACAGTAAACCTTCCGCCGCCCCGCTGTCGCTGAGCCTGAACAGCTCATATTCGCGCGGAGCCCAGAGCATGATCCCCGGCCCCACCATCGCCAGAAGCTGATCGCTGCGGGGGTCTTTCAGCATACTGCGCAGGGTGAAGTTACCGTGGATCAGCACGCAGTTATCGTTAAAACCTTCGAACAGCGCCGGTAAACACTCCCGGGTGCGAAAGAGAATACGTTTGTCCTGCATGGTTAAACCGGTATTGTTGAACTGGTTAAGCGTTCCCCACAGCACTTCAACCCGCTGGCGATACCACAGCGGCCAGAGATTTTCCTGAGTGCTGTCGACCGGCCCGACAAGTCCGCGGCTATCCTGACGGTGCCACGCCAGCAGCGCCTCGACAATCTGGTCTTTTAGCTGTTCCCAGCGTTCCGGCGTTCGCGCGGGCGCTTCAACGGGTACACCACGTAAACGTTCAATCAGCAGTACGTCCGGGCCGGGGTGTTCCTCATGGGTCATCACGCCGTACACCGTTGGCATACGCACGGTTCCCTCCCGCGCCAGCATCGACATTTTCCATGCAAGCTGCCTGGCAACGCCGGGTGACGTGAAACTCCGTGCCATCAGCGGCATTGGGTTACCCTCACTGTCGTACAACGACCAGAGCGCGGTATCGGCTTTTTCACTCACGCATTCGACCCGGCTTAACTTTTCACCCAGCAGATGGCTAAGTTCGGCACGCAGCTGTTCCATATGAGATTACCCCCATTAAGACTACTGCTTTTATAATGAGCGTCCTTAATGAAGATGTCACCCGGAAGAGATCAATCAGGAAAAAGAAAGTGAAAAATAAACCGGAGAGTGCATCTCTCCCAACGGAGAGATGCCGGTAAGATTAACGCAATTCAGCGCGAACGCGCTCAAGATCTTCAGGGGTGTCTACGCCCGTGCCGGGGACTTCCTCAGCAACGGCAACGTGAATTTTCTCGCCGTACCAGAGCACGCGGAGCTGCTCCAGCATTTCGATATGCTCCAGCGGACTCGGGGCCCAGGCCACATAGCGGCGAATAAAGCCGGCGCGATAGCCGTAGATCCCAATATGACGCAGGAAGGTATCACCGATGGTCTCTTTAGAAAGCGCAAAGCGATCGCGATCCCACGGGATCGTGGCGCGGGAGAAATAGAGCGCATAGCCTTCCGCATCCATGACGACCTTCACCGCATTCGGGTTGAAAGCTTCTTCTGCATGATGAATGGGTACCGCCAGCGTGGCCATTCCGACCTGACGCTGCGCCAGGTTTTCGGCCACCTGACGGATAATGACAGCGGGGATCATCGGCTCGTCACCCTGCACGTTTACGATAACCGTATCATCACTGAAACCGCATTTCTCAACCACTTCCGCCAGACGCTCGGTGCCGGACTGGTGATCTGCGCGGGTCATGCATACCTCACCGCCTGCCGCCTCAACCGCACGAGCGACATCCGGATGATCGGTGGCAACAATCACGCGGTCAGCACCGGATTCACGCGCACGCTCAAGGACATGCACAATCATCGGCTTGCCATTGATATCCACCAGCGGCTTACCCGGCAGACGGGTTGAAGCGTAACGCGCAGGAATAATGACAACAAAACTCATGGTTTGCTCTCTTCTGCCACCAGGGAACGGGCTTCGTTTTCCAGCAATACCGGAATACCGTCGCGCAGCGGGAAAGCCAGGCTGTCCAGCTTGCAAATGAGCTCTTGTTTGTCCTGGCTGTAGTAGAGTTTGCCGTTGCATACCGGGCAGGCAATAATTTCAAGTAAACGGTGATCCATAGTTCCTCCGTATGGGTAATCGCTAAAGCTTAACACATTCCTTTTTCAGGGCGTGCCTGTTTCCCAGCCACTTCGACAGGATGTAAACAATCCATCAGGTACCCGGCCCAGCGTCACGTCGTCGGCCCCCTGCCAGCGCGCGAATTCGCTAATGGCGGACGTTAACCCTTTTTCCAGGCTCGCCGTCACCCTGACGCCCTCTTGCAAATAAAGCGCAATGATTTCAAGCGTGCCGGTCTTGCGGTGCATTTTGGCATCCATGCGCCCGACCAGCTGCCCCTTATGCAGGAGCGGTAAAACAAAGTAGCCATACTGGCGCTTTGGGGCCGGGGTATAACATTCCAGCCGGTAGCTGAAATCAAAGAGCTGTTCGGCGCGTTTTCTGTCCCAGACGACCGGGTCGAAAGGCGACAATACCGCGCTGTGGGTCGCCTGCAGTTTCCCCTCCAGGGCCTGAGGCAATAGCGGGAGGAGATCCGCATGTAGCCACATTTCGCCCAGCGTTTCCACGGTAACGGGAATGACGCGCTGTTCGCGTTGCCACATGTCCAGCAGCGGTTTCAGCGCGGGCTGGCGCAGGCGATAGTAATCTGCCAGCCATTGCGTGCGAAAAATCCCCAGACTACGGGCGCTGTTTTCTAACATAATGGCCTCGGCCGCCTCCTGGGTAAGCAGGTCGCGCTCGTCGTCCCAGTGGGGCATCACGCGATGCGTGAGGTCGTAGACACGCTGAAAATTACGCCGCTCAATCACCATGACTTTGCCTGAGGTAAACAGGCCTTCGAGATGACGCTTGTGCGGCTTCCACTCCCACCAGCCGCTTGTACCTTTGCGCGGGTGTTCAAAATCGGCGGAGCGTACAGGACCGTTTTCCTGAATATGCGCGATGAGCTGCTCTATTTCAGCCGCATGTTCCTGCATCAACGCCTGCCGGTATTTCCAGCCCATCTTTTCCGGCGCAAGCATACGGTGACGCACAAGGGCAAAATCGCTGCGGGGAAGGAAGCAGGCTTCGTGCGCCCAGTACTCCATCAAGTCCCCCTTGCTGAGCGCCTCATCCAGCCACTGAGAAGGATAGCTCCCCAGGCGGCTGAACAGCACCAGGTAAGGGCTACGTGCCACAATATTAATGGTGTCGATCTGGAGTAGCGACATGCGCTGTACGGTAGAGAGAATATCGGCAGGCTGCGCGCGGCGGCGGGGCTTTTTGAGCAGCCCCTGCGCGGCAAGGTGGAGATTACGTGCGGCTGAGAGCGAGAGTTGCGGTAAAGACATGCGTTTTCCTGTCAGTCAAAGCGCCACCAGAACCGCGTAAGCCTTTAGTGCACCAACGCAATCAGTTCCTTGAGCAAATGTTCCGGCTGCTCACCGCTGAGTTCGGCGTCAACCGGCAGATACCACCAGTTATCTTTCGCAAAGGCGCGGCATTTCACCGCATCTTTTTCGGTCATGATCAGCGACTGCCCGGGTACGGTCAGGGCAGCGACCTGCCCTTCCACCAGCGCCTGGTGGTCGGCCAGCGGAACGCGTTTTTCCAGCCGGGCACCACACTGTTCCAGCGTCGCGAAGAAGCGCGGCGGATGACCAATGCCCGCCATCGCTACCAGTGAAGGCAACTCTGAAACCGACCGGCGTTCACCCGTCACCAGGTTGATTGCCAGACCCGGCTGCAGGTGCATCGGGATTTCACCCGTTTTCGCCTCACCACCGTTCACGATCACCGCATCCACGGACGTCAGACGCGAAGCGCGTTCGCGCATGGGTCCGGCAGGTAACCACCAGCCGTTCCCAAAACGGCGAACCCCGTCGATGACCACAATCTCTTTATCTCGCGCCAGGGCATAATGCTGCAGACCATCGTCAGTGATAATGATCTGTACCGCATGTTCGGCAAGCAGGGCCCGGACGGCATCGCTGCGCACCGGGGAGACCGCAACAGGGGCGCCAGTACGCTGGAAAATCAATACCGGTTCATCACCCGCTTCAGCCGTCGTGGTTTCCGCCGTCAGCAACAGCGGGTAATGCGCCGCTTTACCACCATATCCCCGCGATACCACGCCCGGGCATATACCGCGCTTTTGCAACTGCTCCACCAGCCAGATCACCACCGGCGTTTTGCCGTTGCCGCCCGCAGTAAGATTACCGACAACCACAACGGGCACCGGCGCGCGCCAGGCCCGCTTCACCCCAAGACGATAAAGCAGGCGGATAATGCCGCTCACCAGGCCGTAGAGCCAGGAGAGCGGCAAAAGCAGCAGCCACAGCGGGGATTCACCGGACCAGATGCGTGCAATCATTCGCCGAACTGCATCTTATGAAGCTGAGCGTAAACGCCGCGGTGTTCCAGCAGATCAGCATGGCTTCCGCGTTCAACAATGACCCCATCCTCAACCACGACGATTTCATCAGCCTGCTCGATAGTCGACAGACGGTGCGCAATCACCAGCGAGGTGCGGTTCTTTTGCAGCTCATCCAGCGCCGACTGAATCGCGCGTTCAGATTCCGTATCCAGCGCAGAGGTCGCTTCGTCCAGGATCAGTATCGGGCTATCGCGCAGCAGCGCTCGGGCAATGGCGATACGCTGACGCTGCCCACCGGAGAGCAGTACACCGTTCTCGCCGATGATGGTATCCAGACCGTTATCCATCTTGTTGATAAAGTCCATCGCGTAGGCCATACGTGCGGCGTTCTCAATCTGCTCGCGGCTGTACTCTTCAGTGCGTGCATAAGCAATATTGTTTGCCACGGTATCGTTGAACAGGTGCACGTTCTGGGAGACCAGCGCCACCTGGTTACGGAGCGACTGCAGGGTATACTCCCGCAGATCGTGACCGTCTAACAGAATTTCACCTTCGTCAATGTCGTAGAAACGGGTGATCAGGCTGGCAATGGTCGATTTACCCGAGCCGGAACGGCCTACCAGCGCAACGGTTTTCCCCGCCGGAATGGTCAGGTTGATATTGCGCAGAGCCGGTGTTTCACGACCAGGATAGGTAAAGGTCACATTGCGGAACTCAACGTCACCGTTCGCGCGCTCAATGACGCGTTTGCCTTCATCTTTTTCCTGCTCGGAATCCAGAATGCTGAACAGGGTCTGACAGGCCGCCATCCCACGCTGGAACTGGGCGTTGACGTTTGTCAGTGATTTCAGAGGACGCATCAGGGCGATCATTGAGGAGAAGACCACGGTGATGGTACCCGCCGTCAGCGTCTCCATGACGCTCGGGAAGCTTGCCGCATACAGAACGAACGCCAGCGCCAGTGAGGCAATCAGCTGAATAATCGGGTCGGAGATAGAAGAGGCCGAGACCATTTTCATCCCCTGCAGACGCATTTTGTTGCTCACTTTATCAAAGCGTTTGGTTTCAACGTCCTGACCACCAAAAATCAGCACTTCTTTATGCCCTTTCAGCATCTGCTCTGCACTGGTAGTCACCTGCCCCATCGTATTCTGCATATTCTTGCTGATATTACGGAAGCGTTTTGAGACGACGCGGATAGCAATAGAAACCACCGGTGCCAGAACGATAAGGATGAGCGACAGCTGCCAGCTGTAGTAGAACATCATCACGAACAGGCCGATAATCGAGGCGCCCTCGCGCACAACGGTAATCAGCGCGCTGGAAGAGGAAGAGGCAACCTGCTCGGAGTCGTAGGTGATCCGCGACAGCAGCGTCCCGGTTGACTGCTTGTCAAAGAACGCAACCGGCATGCCCATCATGTGACTGAACAGCCGACGGCGCATGGTCATCACTACTTTCCCGGATACCCAGGAAATGCAGTAGCTGGAGATATAGCTGGTGATACCGCGTAAGATCATCAGTCCGATAACCACCAGAGGCATCCATAGCAGCACTGAGCGATCCGTTTTACCAAAACCGTCGTCCAGTAACGGTTTGAGAAGCGATAGCATAAAGGTATCGCTGGCTGCGTTGAGGATTAACGCTACACCCGCCACGATCAAGCCTGCTTTAAAAGGGGCAATCATCGGCCAGAGTCGGCGGAACGTTTGCCACGTGGAGAGATCTTTGTCGTTATGCATTCAAAAAACCAGCATTGTTGAAATAGCCGCATATTCTACCCGTTATCGACGGGCGCGCCAAACCACTGATGATACCAACGTGGTAAAATTTGCTCTCGCAAGCGCCGGATTTGCCAGTGATGTTGCGAGAATGTCACCGATATTTGTCCTGAATGAGGGGTATCGTGCCAGATATACCCCTCTTTTCGATAACGTCGAACGACTTTTGCCGACGGGAAGTGCCATGCGTTATAACGGGCCGCAGAATCCAGGGCGATTTGTCCTTCCACCCGCTGTACCAGCGGCAATGAAGACGAGGTATTGCTGCCATGATGGGGGACCTGTATGAGCGTGGCCCTCAGATGACGCCAGTAATGGCTAAGCATAGCCTGTTCCGCCTGCACTTCAATGTCCCCTGTTAGCAGAACGCTTTGCTCCCCGTCGTCCACCTTTACCACACAGGAATGGTTATTCCCCTGGGCCGGGTAATTTTCAGGAGGCCAGTGGACGGTAAAGGTTAATTCCTGCCATTCCCATTTCTGCCCACGAAAACAAGGGCGGTGCCCCGTCCTGCGTAACGGGCTTCTTATCCATATGTCCGGCCATGCTTTTTGCAACGACGCGAGGCCTCCTGCATGGTCGAGGTGTTCATGACTGAGAATCACTCCTTCTGGTCGTAGGTGATGCCAGCGAAGCCAGGGAATAATTAACCGCTGCGCGCTGTCTCCGTCCGGCCAGGCGAGCCCGGTATCAAAGAGAATGGCTTTTCCCTGCCTTTCAATGACCATGGACAGCCCCTGCCCCACGTCCAGCATATGCAGCGTCCAGCTCTCGCTTTTTGCCGCTCGCCAGAGGGGAAATGTCAGCAGGACACTGCCTGCAAGACAAACGGCAGGAACGGTTTTCCAGGCACGAAAACGCCAGGCAATAATACTCAACCACGGCAGTAATGCCAGGGCTTGCCAGCGCTGGTCGACATTCTGCCAGCCATCTGGCAGGCGCATCAGTAGCCAGAAGAGTCCCGCAAGCGACTTATCGGCGGCAAACCAGATGGCACTTTCTACCGCAGCCAGCGGTAGCAAATGGAGCAGCATACCGAGCAGGATCAGCGGGACGGAGACAAACGTTACCAGGGGAACGGCAAAGAGATTCGCGACAAGGGAGGAGAAGCTGAAGCCATGGAAAATCAGAACCTGTAACGGCATGAGCAGCAGCAACATCCCGACCTGCAGATAAATCAGGTTCAGTAGCGGCCGCATCCGTCGTGTCCAATTCCAGTCGGGAAGAGGCAGCCACTGAAACCAGAAAATCAGCGCGGCGACGGCAAAGGCTGACAGAACCAGACTCTGCGAAAGTACGGCCAGGGGATCGTTAATCAGTATCGCCGCGATGCAGCAGCTCCAAACCTGCCAGGGAGACCATTGACGGCCAGTAATCCGCAACAGAACAAGCACCGCAAGGGCGATGATCGTCCTCAGCGCAGGCGGTTGCAGACCGGTAAGCCAGGCGTAGAAAGCAGCAAAGAACAACCCGGCAAGGAGAGGCATTTGCCAGTGGACGCGGTGGCTGGGTAATAAGAACTGGAGTCCACGTGCAAGTAACCAGACGAGAGAGGCTGCCAGCGCGATATGCAGACCCGAAATCGCCATCAGATGCAGCGTGCCGGTTTCCCGCATGAGATCTTTTATTTCCCGGGGCACATCCAGACGTTCACCCATTCCCAGTCCCAGGATAACCGCCCCCCAGCGGTAAGCCGACAGTCGGTTTTGCAGCGACATCAGATATTGCGCTCGCAGGCTGCAGCGCCCGTCGACGAGTTCCGCACGGGTGAAGCGCCCGCTCAGCGTTTGATGTCGGGCAAAAGCGCTGCGCTGCGAATCATAACCGCCGTCGTTGAGTTCGCCGTGTGCAGGCCTGAGCCTGAGCGTCACGCTCCAGCGCTGCCCTGCACACGCCTTTTGCGGCAGATAATTGCCATACAGCGTTACGCCGGTAGAGGCCCACCAGCGCTTGCCATTGACGCTTAGAATGCTTCCCTGATGTTGAGTGGCGCCGTCGGTCGCGGTGAGCTCTATCTCAGCCTGCACGGCCCCCGTTGTTAAATGCTGCATCGGCCAGACGCTCTCCTGCGCGGCCAAAATGCCCCAGGCAAAAAATAACAGCGTCATACCCGCATACTTCAGTCGACTGTTTTGCCATGCAGCAAGCGCTAGCCCGCCAGCCATCATTACCCAAACGGTGTTGGGGGAAGGCAGTTCAGGTAACCAGAGTAACGGAACTATCGCCAGAATGGCGCAGATGCTAAGCGCGGGAATTCCCATTGCTACCTCCCTGTTTCAGGGTGGCAGTATGCGAGCAGGCTGAGCGGTCGTCAGGTGTGAAGAATACGATTTACGGCAAGCGCAGCAAGGTATTTAACGGGTTGCAGAAAACGAAACGGAAAATGCGGGGCACCTTCAGAAAGAAAGCGACGGGTACAAAAAAAGCACCCGCAGGTGCTTTCTTTCGAACCCAGTTTAACCGGCTGGCTAAACTCAGTTGCCGTAAATATTGGCGCGATCGCGCAGTTCTTTACCCGGCTTAAAGTGTGGAACGTACTTACCTTCCAGTTCGACTTTATCGCCAGTTTTCGGGTTACGCCCGGTACGTGGAGCACGATAGTGCAGAGAAAAACTACCGAAACCGCGGATTTCAATGCGCTCGCCCTGGGCAAGAGTGGAGGCCATATGCTCCAGCATCTCTTTTACGGCATCTTCCACTGCCTTGGCAGGGATATGCGGTTGCTGACTGGCAAGTCTTTCAATCAATTCTGACTTGGTCATGATTCCTCCGGTTCCTTTCAAACCAATTAGCTGAACAGCTCATTAAACAAGGGCGGCCGTAGCCGCCCTTTGTTATTGATTACAGGACGAATCCTGTAATCTGTCAAGTTTGCTCCTCATCCTGCGCGCTGTAAATGCGTTACAGCACAAATGATGCTGAGAACCTGATATTACTCGCCTTTAGCTGCTTTGAAAGCTTCAGCCATTGCGTTGTTAGAGAAGTTTGCATCTTCCTGTTTGTTAACAGTTGCGATCGCATCTTTCTCATCAGCTTCGTCTTTAGCACGAACAGACAGGCTGATTGCACGGTTCTTACGGTCAACACCGGTGAACTTAGCTTCAACGTCGTCGCCTACGTTCAGAACCAGAGTGGCATCTTCAACGCGGTCACGGGAAGCTTCAGAAGCGCGCAGGTAACCTTCAACGCCGTCAGCCAGTTCTACGGTTGCGCCTTTCGCGTCAACTGCAGTGACTTTACCGTTTACGATTGCGCCTTTCTTGTTCAGTGCAACCCAGTTGTTGAACGGATCTTCTGCGAGCTGTTTAACGCCCAGGGAGATACGCTCACGCTCTGCGTCAACCTGCAGAACAACTGCAGCGATTTCGTCGCCTTTTTTGTATTCACGAACTGCTTCTTCGCCTGCAACGTTCCAGGAGATGTCAGACAGGTGAACCAGGCCATCGATGCCGCCGTCCAGGCCAATGAAGATACCGAAGTCAGTGATAGACTTGATTTTACCTTCAACACGGTCGCCCTTGTTGTGGGTTTCCGCGAACTGCTGCCATGGGTTGTTTTTGCACTGCTTCAGGCCCAGGGAGATACGACGACGTTCTTCGTCGATATCCAGAACCATCACTTCCACTACATCACCAACGTTAACAACTTTGGATGGGTGGATGTTTTTGTTGGTCCAGTCCATTTCGGAAACGTGCACCAGACCTTCAACGCCTTCTTCGATTTCAACGAAGCAGCCGTAGTCAGTCAGGTTGGTTACGCGACCAGTCAGTTTAGTCCCTTCTGGGTAACGCTTAGCGATAGCTACCCATGGATCTTCGCCCAGCTGTTTCAGGCCGAGGGATACACGAGTACGCTCGCGGTCGAACTTCAGCACTTTAACAGTGATTTCGTCGCCCACGTTCACGATTTCGCTTGGGTGCTTAACGCGTTTCCACGCCATGTCGGTGATGTGCAGCAGGCCATCAACGCCGCCCAGGTCAACGAATGCGCCGTAGTCAGTGAGGTTCTTAACGATACCTTTGACTTCCATGCCTTCCTGCAGGTTTTCCAGCAGCTGATCGCGTTCTGCGCTGTTTTCGGATTCGATAACGGCACGACGGGAAACAACAACGTTGTTACGCTTCTGGTCCAGCTTGATTACTTTGAACTCAAGCTCTTTGCCTTCCAGGTGCAGGGTGTCACGAACTGGACGAACGTCTACCAGAGAACCTGGCAGGAACGCACGAATACCATTCAGCTCAACAGTGAAGCCACCTTTAACTTTGCCGTTGATAACACCGACCACAGTTTCAGCTTCTTCGTAAGCTTTTTCCAGCGTGATCCATGCTTCGTGACGTTTCGCTTTCTCACGAGAAAGCAGGGTTTCACCGAAGCCGTCTTCTACTGCGTCCAGAGCAACGTCAACTTCGTCGCCAACCTGGATTTCCAGCTCGCCCTGGGCGTTTTTGAACTGCTCTGCCGGAATGGCGGACTCAGATTTCAGACCGGCGTCAACCAGTACTACGTCTTTGTCGATAGCAACAACAACACCGCGAACGATGGAACCCGGGCGGGTTTCGATTTCTTTTAAGGATTCTTCAAACAGTTGAGCAAAAGATTCAGTCATGTTTAATCTTCAGGTTAATATTAACGTCCACCTGGCTCCATGCCGGATGGGGTTGTTTCACATACCCGCCGTCAATCCATTGCAGCGGGGGTACTGCTAAATCGGTCGCGATTACGCGAGTGCCAGTTTTTGGCGCGCATATTGTAGCGCTTTTTCAATCACTTGCTCAATAGTTAAACTGGTTGAATCCAGAACTAATGCATCTTCTGCTGGAACAAGTGGGGCGACGGCGCGGTTACGATCGCGGTCATCGCGCTCTTTTATCTCGGATAAAAGGCGATCAAAGTTAACACTAAACCCCTTTTCCTGCAACTGAAGCATGCGGCGTTGAGCGCGTTCTTCCGAAGAGGCGTCAAGGAAAATTTTCACAGGTGCATCAGGGAATACCACGGTTCCCATATCGCGTCCGTCCGCGATCAAACCCGGTGCTTCACGGAACGCGCGCTGACGACGTAACAGCGCCTCACGAACGCGCGGGAAGGCCGCTACCTGAGAGGCCGCATTTGCCACTTCCTGAGTACGGATTTCCCCGCTCACGTCTTCCCCTTCAAGGATGACTTCCAGGTTGCCATTGGTCGACACGAAACGCACATCAAGATGCGCAGCCAGCGGAACCAGCGCTTCTTCTGACGCCACGTCCACATGATGATGCAGCGCAGCCAAGGCCAGCACGCGATAGATTGCTCCCGAATCTAAAAGATGCCATTGCAATGCTTCCGCCATCGCTTTGCACAGAGTCCCTTTCCCTGCGCCACTCGGCCCGTCAATGGTGATTACCGGGGCAATTGCCGTCATCTTTTTCTCCTTAAATAAGGCATACCGTTTACATGAACGCCGCGCATTATACGCGTCAACGTGCGCAACTGTTACCTTTGCGTGCAAATTACGGATTGATTGAAGCAGAGTGTAGAAGAAATGAACGGAAGTGTTCGTCAGGAAGCGTAAGGAAATGCCGCATCAGGTGATGCGGCAAGCGTCATCAGGCCAGCGTGCTAATGCGTGCCAGCTGTTCAAAGTAGTCCGGGAACGTTTTCGCCGTACATTTCGGATCGAGAATGGTCACAGGCGTGTCGGACAGTGCCACCAGCGAGAAGCACATCGCCATACGGTGATCGTTGTAGGTGCCGATCTCGGCAACCTGCAGTTTTGCAGGAGGCGTGACGCGAATGTAGTCTTCGCCCTCTTCCACCTCAGCACCGACCTTACGCAGTTCGGTCGCCATCGCAAACAGACGGTCAGTCTCTTTTACGCGCCAGTTGTAGATGTTACGCAGCGTGGTGGTGCCTTTTGCAAACAGCGCCGCCGTGGCAATGGTCATCGCCGCATCCGGAATATGGTTCATGTCCATGTCGATGGCCTTCAGCTCGCCGTGAGTACAGGAAATGAAGTCATCACCCCAGGTCACAACCGCGCCCATTTTTTCCAGCACGTCCGCAAAACGAATGTCACCCTGCACGCTGTTGCGACCAATACCGGTCACCTTCACGGTACCGCCTTTGATCGCGCCTGCAGCCAGGAAGTAAGATGCCGACGAGGCGTCGCCTTCAACAAGATAGCTGCCCGGAGACTGGTACTGCTGCGCCCCACGCACGACAAAACGCTGATAAGACTGGTTTTCCACCTCAACGCCGAAGGTTTTCATCAGGTGCAGCGTGATATCAATATACGGTTTGGAGACCAGCTCGCCTTTAATCGTGATAACCGTATCCTGCGGCGCCAGCGGCGCGGTCATCAGCAGCGCGGTCAGGAACTGGCTGGAAACGCTGCCGTCCACCTCGACGTGACCGCCGGTAAAGCCCCCGCGCAGACGCAGTGGCGGATAATTTTCCTGCTCCAGATACTCGATCTGCGCGCCGCCCTGACGCAGGGCATCCACAAGATGGCCAATCGGACGCTCTTTCATGCGCGGCTCGCCGGTCAGCACAATGTTGTTGCTCCCCAGACACAGGGCCGCCGCCAGCGGACGCATCGCGGTACCCGCGTTGCCCAGAAACAGCTCAAGCTCTTCACCCGTCTGCAGCGCGCCGCCGTTGCCGGTCACTTCGCAGCGGGTACGATCGTCGGAGAGAGTGTAATGAACGCCCAACGCTTTCAGCGCATTGAGCATATGGCGCACGTCATCGCTGTCCAGCAGGTTTGTAAGGACGGTGATGCCGTTTGCCAGTGCTGCCAGCAGCAGAGCGCGGTTCGAGACACTTTTTGAACCAGGCAGATTAATGGTGCCATCTACCCGCGCGATAGGTTGTAACGTCAGGGATTCCATGAAAACTTAACTCTCAACTCAACATAATAAAAACCCCGCAGCAGGGCTACGGGGGTGAAAACAGCGCGATTAACCGTGGCGACGTTCGAAGTCGATCATGAAATCGGTCAGCGCTTTAACGCCTTCCAGCGGCATCGCGTTATAGATGGAGGCACGCATGCCGCCCACGACACGGTGACCTTTCAGCGCGTGCAGGCCGGCCGCGAAGGACGCTTCCAGGAACATTTTATCCAGGTTGCTGTCCGCCAGCTGGAACGGCACGTTCATGCGGGAACGGTTAGCTTTCGCCACGTCGTTGCGGTAGAAATCGCTCTTGTCGATCACGCCATACAGCAGTTCGGCTTTCTGCTGATTCACTTTGTCCATCTGCGCCACGCCGCCGTTTTGCTTCAGCCATTTGAAGACCAGGCCGGAGAGGTACCAGGCAAACGTCGGTGGGGTGTTGAACATAGAATCGTTGTCGTTCAGCACGGTGTAATCAAGAATGGACGGGCACGATGTATGCGCTTTACCCAGCAGATCTTCACGCACGATAACAATCGTCAGGCCTGCAGGGCCGATATTTTTCTGCGCGCCCGCGTAGATCACGCCATAACGGCTGACGTCAATTGGTGCAGACAGAATGGTGGAGGAGAAGTCAGCGGCAACCACGATGTCTTTACCGAAGTTCGGCGTCTCGTCGATGGCAATCCCGTCAATGGTTTCGTTCGGGCAGTAGTGCAAATACGCTGCGTTATCAGAAAGCTGCCATTCGCTCATTGGCTTCACGGCGCGCAGGCCGTCAACGGTCACTTTGGCGTCAATCACATTCGGCGTGCAGTATTTGTGCGCTTCTTTCACCGCACTGGCCGCCCAGTAGCCTGCGTCAACGTAGTCTGCCGTCGTTTTATCGCCCAGGATGTTTAGCGGTACGCCTGCAAACTGGCCGCGCCCGCCGCCGTGACAGAACAATACTTTGTAGTTCGAGGGAATATTCAGCAGATCGCGAAAATCCTTTTCTGCCTCTTCCGCCACCTGAATAAACTCTTTACCCCGGTGGCTGATTTCCATCACCGACGTTCCCAGACCGTTCCAGTCACAAAGTTCCTGTTGAGCCTGTTTAAGCACGTCTGCCGGTAACATTGCCGGACCTGAACTGAAATTAAAGACTTGAGCCATTTCCCCTCACCACGCTAAAAGCCATAAGTTATAACTGTGGATATCGGTTTTATCATTCAGTGACACGCGCCGCAATGTCTAAAACTTATGACCCGTGAAATGTGCCCCGCGTCACACAAAACAATCTGCCGCCTCGCCAGGACAAAACCGACAAAATGGCTGTCAGGTGATGCGTTTAGCCCGGCTAACCTTCGTCCATTCCGGATTTGCACAGCGGGGGCATAATTGACGATCCCCCGGCTGCATCGCGACGACATGGCTACATCTCACGCAGGCATACTCGCCTGACTCAGGTACGGTTCTGAAACGCTCGACCAGCATATCCGGCAGGATGCACAGTCCCGGCCTCACCTCATCGTCAGAATAGTAATAGACGCTGATCTGCCCGTTGGTCTCCATGATCGCCAGACGCACCTGCCCGAGCTGTTCCACGCTGTTGAGGCGTAGCTCCATAAAGAACTCAAACTCGGTCATATTGGCGCTCTGAACGTTTTCCCAGGCTAGCTGACCGTCCTCGACGATAACGACCGGCTTCCCTTCAAGCAGATCTTCCAGCTTTTCACTTTTCGACATCAGCCACATGACAAGGCGGTAAAGCAGCGCCAGTGTGACAAAAACGATAAATACCGGCACCATCGGCACATCATCATAGAAGGCGACATCCCCCGCCGCGGAACCCAGCGTCAGGATGATCAACACTTCAAAAAGCGACATCTGCCGCACGCCGCGACGACCGGTGATTTTAAGAAACAGGAAGACCAGAACGAAGGTATACAGACTACGCAGCGCCACTTCGCCTAAAAATTCAGGAGGGACTTTATCAAACGCCATCCGCTGGAGATCGAATGCTTTCATTTTTCTATGCCTTAACAGTGAGTTACTGACAATAAGAATAGCCCAGTCTTTTATTTTCGCCGGAGATAGCACCCGTCACACAAAACCCGTATCATTGCGCGCTTTACGTACGATAAAAGTGAACGCCATGACTCAAACGTTTATCCCCGGCAAAGACGCCGCTCTGGAAGATTCCATCGCTCGCTTCCAGCAGAAACTGACCGACCTGGGTTTTAACATCGAAGAAGCCTCCTGGCTCAATCCGGTGCCTCATGTCTGGTCTGTGCATATTCGCGATAAAGACTGTGCCCTGTGCTTTACCAACGGTAAAGGCGCGACAAAAAAAGCGGCACTGGCCTCCGCGCTGGGTGAGTATTTTGAGCGTCTGTCCACCAACTATTTCTTTGCTGACTTCTGGCTGGGCGAAACCATCGCCAACGGCCCGTTCGTTCACTATCCGAACGAAAAATGGTTCCCGCTGACCGAAGACGATGAACTGCCGGAAGGAATTCTCGACGCGCGCCTGCGTGCCTTCTACGATCCGGAAAACGAACTGACCGCCAGCATGCTGATCGAGCTGCAGTCTGGCAACGACGATCGCGGTATTTGCGCCCTGCCGTTTACCCGTCAGTCTGACGAGCAGACCGTCTATATCCCGATGAACATCGTCGGCAACCTGTATGTGTCTAACGGCATGTCCGCCGGTAACACCCGCAATGAAGCGCGCGTGCAGGGGCTGTCTGAAGTCTTCGAGCGTCATATCAAAAACCGCATTATTGCCGAATCCATCAGCCTGCCTGAAATTCCGGCAGAGGTGCTGGCGCGCTACCCGGGCGTGGTGGAATCCATCGCCAAGCTGGAAGCAGAAGGTTTCCCAATCTTTGCGTATGACGGCTCGCTGGGCGGCAAGTATCCAGTGATCTGCGTCGTGCTGTTTAACCCGACCAACGGCACCTGCTTCGCCTCCTTCGGTGCGCACCCGGACTTCGGCGTAGCGCTGGAGCGTACCGTCACCGAGCTGCTGCAGGGCCGTAGCCTGAAAGATCTCGACGTGTTTACGCCGCCAACGTTTGACGATGAAGAAGTGGCCGAGCATACCAACCTCGAAACCCACTTCATCGATTCCAGCGGCTTAATTTCCTGGGATATGTTCAAGCAGGACGCGGACTATCCGTTCGTGGACTGGAGCTTTGCCGGTACCACGGAAGAAGAGTTCGCGACGCTGATGGCGATCTTTAACGCGGAAGACCAGGAAGTGTACATTGCCGACTACGAGCATCTTGGCGTTTACGCGTGCCGCATCATCGTGCCTGGCATGTCTGATATCTATCCGGCGGAGGACCTGTGGCTGGCAAACAACAGCATGGGCGCGCATCTGCGCGAAACGCTGCTGGCTCTGCCGGGCAGCGAATGGGAGAAAGAAGATTATCTGAACCTGATCGCCCAGTTGGACGAAGAAGGCCACGATGATTTCACCCGCGTACGCGAACTCCTGGGCCTGGCGACCGGTAAAGACAACGGCTGGTACACCCTGCGCATCGGTGAGTTGAAAGCGATGCTGGCCCTGGCGGGCGGCGATCTGGATCAGGCCCTGGCCTGGACCGAGTGGACCATGGAGTTCAACCAGTCGGTCTTCTCTGCCGAGCGCACCAACTATTACCGCTGCCTGCAAACCCTGCTGCTGCTTGCACAGGAAGAGGATCGCGAACCGCTGCAATATCTGAATGCTTTCGTGCGTATGTACGGCGCTGAGGCCGTTGAAGCAGCCAGCGCAGCCCTGAGCGGCGAAGCGCCGTTCTATGGCCTGCAGGCTGTTGATAGCGATCTGAAAGCCTTCCCGGCGCATCAGTCACTGCTGAAGGCCTACGAAAAGCTGCAGAAAGCAAAAGCCGCTTACTGGTCAAAATAAGCGCACATAACATTACCAGCAGTAGGCGTATTCAATCGTCTGGGCTATATTACGGGGCAATTTCATTGCCCCTTTTTTTATTTCCTTCGGCAATGATTGTTGATTGTAATAATAAAGTTAAACACGGGTAAATATAATAATATTGATCTGGGCTTTACTGTTACTTTTTATGGTTAATACTCCATATTAATTAACTGATAAAGAGGTGGCTGAACGAAAAAATTCAACTCTTTTCATAACTTTTAAAATTTATTTTTATACGGATAATCAAATACTTACTCCGCATTTGCTGTAAATCCATACACACTGCGGGCCTATAAGCCAGGCGAGATATGATCTATATCAATTTCTCTTCTATAATGCTTTGTTAGTATCTCGTCGCCGACTTAATAAAGAGAGAGTTAGTGTGAAAGCTGACAACCCTTTTGATCTTTTACTCCCTGCTGCGATGGCCAAAGTTGCCGAAGAAGCAGGTGTCTATAAAGCAACGAAACACCCGATGAAGACGTTCTATCTGGCGATCACGGCTGGTGTGTTCATCTCTATCGCTTTCGTCTTCTACATCACCGCCACTACCGGTACTGCCGGAATGCCTTTCGGCATGGCCAAACTGATTGGCGGCATTTGTTTCTCACTGGGTCTGATTCTTTGCGTTATTTGCGGCGCCGACCTCTTCACCTCAACGGTGCTGATTGTCGTGGCAAAGGCGAGCGGAAGAATTACCTGGGGTCAGCTGGCACGTAACTGGCTTAATGTTTACGTGGGTAACCTGGTTGGCTGTCTGCTCTTTGTTTTGTTGATGTGGCTTTCTGGCGAGTACATGACCGCCAACGGTGGCTGGGGCCTTAACGTCCTGCAAACTGCCGACCACAAAATGCACCACACATTTATCGAAGCCGTTGCTCTCGGCATCCTCGCGAACCTGATGGTCTGCCTGGCTGTATGGATGAGCTACTCGGGTCGTAGCCTGATGGACAAAGCCTTAATTATGGTTCTGCCGGTTGCGATGTTCGTTGCCAGCGGCTTTGAGCACAGTATCGCGAATATGTTCATGATCCCAATGGGCATTGTTATCCGCGACTTTGCGAGCCCGGAGTTCTGGACCGCAGTTGGTTCATCCCCGGAAAGTTTCTCTCACCTGACTATTATGAATTTCATTACTGATAACCTGATCCCTGTCACTATCGGGAACATTATCGGTGGGGGTTTGTTAGTTGGGTTGACATACTGGGTCATTTACCTGCGTGGCGACGATCATCATTGATGGTTTTCTCAGGCAGTAAATAAAAAATCCACTTAAGAAGGTAGGTGTTACATGTCCGAGCTTAATGAAAAGTTAGCCACAGCCTGGGAAGGTTTTGCGAAAGGTGACTGGCAGAATGAAGTAAACGTACGTGACTTCATTCAGAAAAACTATACCCCGTATGAAGGTGACGAATCCTTCCTGGCTGGCGCAACTGACGCGACCACCAAGCTGTGGGACAGCGTAATGGAAGGCGTTAAACTGGAAAACCGCACTCACGCGCCAGTTGATTTTGACACCTCCGTTGCTTCCACCATCACTTCTCACGATGCTGGCTATATCAACAAAGCCCTTGAGAAAATCGTTGGTCTGCAGACTGAAGCACCACTGAAACGCGCAATCATCCCGTTCGGTGGTATTAAAATGGTTGAAGGTTCCTGCAAAGCGTATAACCGCGAGCTGGACCCAATGCTGAAAAAAATCTTCACCGAATACCGCAAAACCCACAACCAGGGCGTATTCGATGTTTACACCAAAGACATTCTGAACTGCCGTAAATCTGGCGTTCTGACGGGTCTGCCAGATGCATATGGCCGTGGCCGTATCATCGGTGACTACCGTCGCGTTGCGCTGTACGGTATCGACTTCCTGATGAAAGACAAGTACGCGCAGTTTGTTTCCCTGCAGTCCGATCTGGAAAACGGCGTAAACCTGGAAGCGACTATCCGTCTGCGTGAAGAAATCGCTGAACAGCACCGCGCGCTGGGTCAGATCAAAGAGATGGCTGCTAAATACGGCTGCGATATCTCTGGTCCTGCTACCAACGCTCAGGAAGCTATCCAGTGGACCTACTTCGGCTACCTGGCCGCAGTTAAATCTCAGAACGGCGCAGCAATGTCCTTCGGTCGTGTATCCACCTTCCTGGATGCCTATATCGAACGTGACCTGAAAGCAGGCAAAATCACCGAGCAAGACGCTCAGGAAATGATTGACCACCTGGTCATGAAACTGCGTATGGTTCGCTTCCTGCGTACCCCTGAATACGATGAGCTGTTCTCCGGTGACCCAATCTGGGCAACTGAATCCATCGGCGGTATGGGCGTTGACGGCCGTACTCTGGTGACCAAAAACAGCTTCCGCTTCCTGAACACCCTGTACACCATGGGTCCTTCTCCGGAGCCGAACATCACCGTTCTGTGGTCTGAAAAACTGCCTCTGAACTTCAAGAAATTCGCCGCTAAAGTGTCCATCGACACCTCTTCTCTGCAGTACGAGAACGATGACCTGATGCGTCCGGACTTCAACAACGACGATTACGCTATCGCTTGCTGCGTAAGCCCAATGGTTGTTGGTAAGCAAATGCAGTTCTTCGGTGCGCGTGCAAACCTGGCGAAAACCATGCTGTACGCAATCAACGGCGGCGTTGATGAAAAACTGAAAATGCAGGTTGGTCCTAAGTCTGAGCCGATCAAAGGCGATGTGCTGAACTATGACGAAGTCATGGAGCGCATGGATCACTTCATGGACTGGCTGGCGAAACAGTACGTCACTGCGCTGAACGTTATCCACTACATGCACGACAAGTACAGCTACGAAGCTTCTCTGATGGCGCTGCACGACCGTGACGTTATCCGCACCATGGCGTGTGGTATCGCAGGTCTGTCCGTTGCTGCTGACTCCCTGTCTGCAATCAAATATGCGAAAGTTAAACCAATTCGTGACGAAGACGGTCTGGCTATCGACTTCGAAATCGAAGGCGAATATCCGCAGTTTGGTAACAACGATTCTCGCGTTGATGACATGGCGGTTGACCTGGTAGAACGTTTCATGAAGAAAATTCAGAAACTGACTACCTACCGTAACGCTATCCCGACTCAGTCTGTTCTGACCATCACCTCTAACGTTGTGTATGGTAAGAAAACCGGTAACACCCCAGACGGTCGTCGTGCTGGCGCGCCATTCGGCCCAGGTGCAAACCCAATGCACGGTCGTGACCAGAAAGGTGCGGTTGCCTCTCTGACTTCTGTCGCTAAACTGCCGTTTGCTTACGCGAAAGATGGTATCTCTTACACCTTCTCTATCGTGCCAAATGCGCTGGGTAAAGACGACGAAGTGCGTAAAACTAACCTCGCGGGTCTGATGGATGGTTACTTCCACCACGAAGCGTCCATCGAAGGTGGTCAGCACCTGAACGTGAACGTCATGAACCGTGAAATGCTGCTCGACGCGATGGAACATCCTGAGAAATATCCTCAGCTGACCATCCGCGTATCTGGCTACGCAGTACGTTTTAACTCCCTGACGAAAGAACAGCAGCAGGACGTTATCACCCGTACTTTCACTCAGTCCATGTAAGTGGAATTGACTGAAATCACGCGTTAACAAGCGTACAATAAAGGCTCCACGTCAGTGGGGCCTTTTTAGCACCCTCTCCACCTCAGTCTCTTTTGTCCGCTATCTATACTGAATGGATAACAGCCAAAACAGACTTAACACAGCCGGCTTTGAGCTGTGCATACACAGGCCCCGGACGGGCCGATGATGGAGATATCACCGCAATGTCAACTATTGGTCGTATTCACTCCTTTGAATCCTGTGGCACCGTCGATGGCCCGGGTATCCGCTTTATCACCTTTTTCCAGGGCTGCCTGATGCGCTGCCTGTACTGCCATAACCGCGACACCTGGGATACGCACGGCGGTAAAGAAGTCACCGTCGACGATCTGATGAAAGAGGTGGTGACCTATCGCCACTTTATGAACGCCTCCGGCGGCGGTGTGACCGCGTCCGGCGGTGAAGCCATTCTTCAGGCTGAGTTTGTCCGCGACTGGTTCCGCGCCTGCCATAAAGAAGGCATTCATACCTGCCTCGACACCAACGGCTTTGTACGTCGCTACGATCCGGTGATTGATGAACTGCTCGACGTGACCGATCTGGTGATGCTCGATCTCAAACAGATGAATGATGAGATCCACCAGAATCTGGTGGGCGTCTCCAACCACCGCACGCTGGAGTTTGCCAAATATATTGCCGACAAGGGCATCAAAACCTGGATCCGCTACGTGGTTGTTCCTGGCTGGTCAGATGACGACGACTCCGCGCACCGCCTGGGAGAATTTACCCGCGACATGGGCAACGTCGAGAAAATCGAGCTTCTGCCCTATCACGAGCTGGGTAAACATAAATGGGTGGCCATGGGTGAAGAGTACAAGCTTGATGGCGTGAAGCCGCCGAAAAAAGAGACGATGGAACGCGTCAAAGGTATTCTTGAACAGTACGGTCACAAAGTGATGTATTAAAGAAAAGGCCCGGTGAGAACCGGGCCTTTTTTATTCTATTTAAAGACGCCGTTAATAACGGAAGTCACAATCGCAGTACTCAGCGCAATTAAGACCAGGTCGTCACCCACTACGCGCCATTCATAGCCGGGATAGGAAGGAAGCTGGTCCAGCATTGAGGCCGGAACGGCCTTCTTCGCAATACCCGGAGGCAGTGGTTTGCCGCGCGCCAGGTTTTTTGCGATCCCCGGGGGCAGAGACTTATAGCCCGTTAAGCCGTAATTCACGGCCAGATGACGGACATGATCGAAGCTCACGCGAGCATCAACGTCATTACCGACATCTTTGCTGTTTTTGAAGTTCTTATCCGATTTTCCAGGGTTATCCTGTCCGCTATTTTGCTTATTACCATGGTTACCGGAGTTACCAGAATTCCCGTTACCATGATTGCCGCCATTACCTTGTCCGCCACCGTTTCCGTGACCACCGCCGTTCCCGTTGCCAGGATTAGCCATGACCGGAGCCGTTGCAAACGTTAAAGACAACACTACGGCAAGTGCGGTAGTGGAAAAACGACGTATAGACATGATTGTTGCCTTTTAGTGGTAGAACTCATTTGAATTATCGCCAGGGGGGAAAAACAAACAATACGTAAAAGTCTTATATGTGACAGGGACAAAAAAGCCTGTCGATGACAGGCTTTTATTTAATCAGGCGTGTGCCACAGGCGTTGGATGTTCGCCCGCTTTACGCAGAAGCATTAAGAGATAAATAAACGACACGCTGGCGATCATGATAAACAGTAAATTGTCGGAATAATTTTGCATCAGCATCGCGGTAAACGTCGGCCCTAATAAGCTGCCGATGGTATAGCTCAGTAACAGCGCCTGGTTCATTGCCACGAGCTGGTGATGCTCAACTTTCTCACAGGCCCACGCCATCGCGACCGGATAAAGCGTAAAACCTGCCGCTCCAAGAATAAACAGCGCGGGTGCCATCGCGGCATTGCTGAGCATGGCGAGGCATCCCATGATCACCACGAAGACCTGAACGCGCAGCACCAGCAAACGGCCAAAGCGATCAGCCAGACGGCCAATTGGCCATTGTCCAACAATACCCGCACTCACCATCACCGCCATCCAGAAGCCAATTCCGGAGTCGCTGACGCCCTGATGGTTCAGATAAAGCGGCATCAGGCCATAGAGCGAGCCCAGTACAATCCCCGAGATAATGCAGCCGTTAACGCCCAGACGCGCCTGACGGAGCCTCAGCATGGGCCAGACGTGGGTTGCTTCCTGGTGTTCACTGTTCTGGTTCACAATGCGCGTGAAGAGCAGCGGCAGGATTGCGGCCAGCACCATGCCCGTTACCCACGGCAGAACGCTCATCAGGTCGGTTGGCAGCTTGCTCACCATCAGTTGTCCCAGCACGGTGCCGACATAGTAAACCATCATGTAGGCAGCCAGCAGGCGTCCGCGGTTGCGGGAGGTGCCGCTGCACATCAGCGCACTTTCAACGACCACCCAAATCATCGCGCAGCCAACACCGGCGATAAAGCGCCATGCCATCCAGCTCCAGAAGCCGACCATCAGGCCCAGCCCCGCACATCCGACGGCGAAAATCAGCGAGGCCAGATAATAGCTGCGGTTAAAGCCAAAGCGCTTGATCAGGCTCCCGGTCACCAGCGTACCCAGCAGGTTCCCGGTAAAAAAGGATGAGCTGACCATACCCACCTGCCAGGTCGGTAAGTTTTCATGGGCGAGCCACAGCGGGACGAGCGTATTTAACACTGCGATCGCCAGGGTCAACAAAAGCAGGCCACAGAGCAACAGCAGCACTGGCCGGGTATAGGTGGTCATGGATTAAAAACCGCGAGGAAGTTCAGATTTCGTGCGCATCATGCCACTGGCAAAAACAAAGTCAATCCACTGATTTAGCCGCCTCGCACAATATGTTCCCTGTCGATTTAAAAAACTTATCCTGCTAATGCCACGCCTGCTATAGATATTAATTATGTCTCTGTTTTCATTTATTAATGGGGAAAATTAAAACAAAACGACAGTCGAAAAATTTCATGATCGAAAAAAGAAAAAGCCGGGCACTCTGGCCCGGCTTGATATAACCAAATGAAACGTTAACTGGCGACAGCCATACCAACGGTCATATGCAACCCGTAGAACACGCCGCGACCAATCAGTTCACCCGCCAGTACCAGCACAAAAGCCAGTGACAGCAGCGGCAGTGCCGGCTGATAACCTTTGAGCTGAGGGGCAATCCAGAATACCAGCGCGGCGACCAGCAGAACGATACGCCAGGCCATCAGCGCACCGTAGTCCGGCACCAGGGCAGAGGCCTGCTGAATAGAGCTGTGAATGGTTGCCAGTTCAGAACCCTGCATCAGGGCGACTATCGCACTCACTACCAGCGCCAGCAGCGAAACAGCGGGCAGCAGACGCATTGCCCATCCGTCGACACCCGCCACGCGCAGCAGCAGGTAGCCCAGCAGCGGCCCGCCGATAAACATCGTCAGGAAGAAGCTCATTGGCGTCCAGACGCTGTACCAGGTGGGGACGGTATCGATGGTGTTATAGACACGTATCATCATCCACACGAACACCACGCCCAGCACCATGGTCACAATCAGCCACAGGCTGCGCAGACCCGCAGGCAACTTCTTCATAGCGGCCAGCAGCCAGCCCAGCCCACCGACGGCAAAGAAAATAGCGCCACTGGCAATCTCGTTACTCAGTGATGAGGCCCCCACGCGGTTCAGAGAGTTAAACGCGCGCATCGGCGAGCCCAGGTGCAGCATTGAGGCGATAAAGCCGATCCCCATTAGCACCCACAGGCCAAACATGCTCAACACTAAACGCTGCTGCTGTTCAGCATTGAGCTGACCTTTCAATAACGCCAGCGCGAGCACAATGAAGCCGCCCGCTACGCACTGACCAAAGACCGTGAAGATCATCAGCGGCCATTCATGCCATCCACTTCCCATCTCACACCTCCTTCGGATTTGCCAGGTAGCCGGTGGTGTCACCTGTAGGACGGCTGTTGGCGTTAGGTTTAATCACAATACTCGGCTTCGTGAAGTGCGCAGACGGCAGCGGTGCCACGGCGGCAAGCTGACCGTGTTTTTGACGCAGCTCTTCAATCGGGCCGAAGTCCAGCGCGCGCAGCGGACAGGACTCGACGCAAATCGGCTTTTTGCCATCCGCTACGCGGGTGTGGCAGCCGTCGCATTTGGTCATGTGTCCTTTAGCGGCGTTGTACTGCGGCGCGCCGTACGGACAGGCCATATGGCAGTAACGACAGCCAATGCAGACATCTTCATCCACCACCACAAAACCGTCTTCGCGCTTGTGCATCGCCCCGCTCGGGCAGACTTTTGTACAAGCGGGATCTTCACAGTGGTTACAGGCAATTGACAGGTAATACGCAAAGACGTTCTGATGCCAGACGCCGTTATCTTCCTGCCAGTCGCCCCCAGCGTATTCGTAGATGCGACGGAAGCTCACGTCCGGCGTCAGGTCTTTGTAATCTTTGCAGGCCAGCTCGCAGGTTTTGCACCCGGTACAACGGCTGGAATCAATAAAAAATCCATACTGAGTTGTCATCGGTTACTCCTTAAACCTTTTCAACCTGGACAAGGTTAGTGTGGGATGGGTTACCCTTCGCCAGCGGCGACGGACGCTGTGTGGTCAGTACGTTAATACTGCCTGCCTGGTCGATGCGGTTGGCATCCGGGCTGTACCAGGCCCCTTCCCTTAACGCCACCACGCCGGGCATCATGCGCGGGGTGACTTTGGCTTCAATATGCACCTCGCCGCGACCGTTGAAGATGCGCACGCGATCGCCATTGCTGATGCCGCGCGCTTTCGCGTCCATCGGGTTGATCCACATCTCCTGGCGGCAGGCGGCTTTCAGCACGTCGACGTTACCGTAGGTGGAGTGAACACGCGCTTTGTAGTGGAAACCGGTCAATTGCAGCGGGAATTTCGCCGTCAGCGGATCGTTATAGTTTTCAAAGCCCGGCGTGTAGATCGGCAGCGGATCGATAACATCCCCTTCCGGCAGCTCCCAGGTTGACGCAATGTTTGCCAGCGCTTCGGAGTAGATTTCGATTTTGCCCGACGGCGTGGTCAGCGGGTTCGCCTGCGGATCTTCACGGAACGCTTTGTACGCCACGTGGTGTCCTTCCGGATCGCGCTGTTTGTACATCCCCTGCTTGCGGAAGGTATCAAAGTCAGGGAGGTCAGGAATCGCCTTACGGGAGAGTTCATGCAGATGGCGCATCCACCCTTCCTGAGTACGCCCCTCGGTGAACTGCTGCTCAACGCCTAGACGTTTCGCCAGTTCAGAGGTCATCTCATAAATGGTTTTGCACTCGAAGCGCGGTTTAATCGCCTGGTCGGTAAAGATCACGTAGGACATGTTGCCGCAGGAGGCGTCCAGCGCGAAATCCATCTGCTCAGAGGCGGTGCAGTCCGGCAGCAGGATATCGGCATATTTTGCCGAGGAGGTCATGTGGCAGTCGATCACCACAATCATCTCGCACTTCTTGTCGTCCTGCAGGATTTCATGGGTGCGGTTGATTTCAGAGTGCTGGTTGATGAGACAGTTACCGGCATAGTTCCAGATCATCTTGATCGGCACGTCCAGCTTGTCCTTGCCGCGCACGCCGTCGCGCAGGGCGGTCATTTCGGGGCCGCGTTCAATCGCATCGGTCCACATAAACATGGAGATGCTGGTCTGAACCGGGTTATCCAGCGTTGGCATACGTTCAAACGGCACTTCATATGAGCCTTCACGCGCGCCGGTGTTACCGCCGTGAATACCGACGTTGCCGGTCAGAATGGAGAGCATGGAAATGGCACGGGTCGCAATTTCACCGTTCGCATGACGCTGCGGACCCCAGCCCTGGCTAATGTAGGCTGGTTTGGCTGAGCCAATCTCACGCGCCAGCTGGATGATACGCTCTGCCGGGATGCCGGTGATGGTGGAGGCCCACTCCGGCGTTTTCGCCACGCCGTCGCTGCCCTGTCCTAGAATATACGCCTTGTAATGACCGTTAGCAGGTGCGCTGGCGGGCAGGGTTTTCTCGTCATAGCCGACGCAGTATTTATCCAGGAAAGGCTGATCGACGAGGTTCTCGGTGATCATCACCCACGCCAGCGCTGAGACCAGGGCCGCATCGGTACCCGGACGTATTGGGATCCACTCGTCTTCACGTCCGGCACCGGTGTCGGTATAGCGCGGATCGATGATGATCATGCGGGCATTGGATTTGGCGCGCGCCTGTTCGAGGTAGTAGGTTACCCCGCCACCGCTCATGCGGGTTTCCCCCGGGTTGTTACCAAACAGCACGACCAGCTTGCTGTTTTCGATATCGGACGGACTGTTGCCGTCCGCCCAACCGCCATAGGTGTAGTTCAGGCCAGCCGCGATCTGCGCTGAGGAGTAGTCACCATAGTGATTGAGATAACCGCCGCAGCAGTTCATCAGGCGCGCCACCAGCGTTTTTCCCGGCGGCCAGGAACGGGTCAGCGTGCCGCCGAGCGTCCCGGTACCGTAGTTCAGGTAGATGGATTCGTTGCCGTACTCTTTAATAAGGCGCTGCATATTGGTGGCGATGATATCGTAGGCTTCATCCCAGCTAATCCGCTCGAACTTCCCTTCCCCACGCTTACCGACACGCTTCATCGGATATTTCAGGCGGTCCGGATTATAGACGCGGCGACGCATGGAGCGACCACGCAGGCAGGCACGCACCTGATGTAACCCTTCGTAGTTATCGTCCCCGGTATTGTCGGTTTCGACATATTTAATTTCGCCATCCACCACATGCATACGCAGCGGACAACGGCTACCGCAGTTAACGGTACAGGCACTCCACACCACTTTTTCCGGCGAAGTGGCCGGAGACAGAGCATCTGCCGCCGACGCCAGTCGGGTAAAAGGGAGCGTGAAGGCACTACTGGCTACAGCCAGGCCGCCTATTGCCGTGGTTTTCATCAACCCACGGCGAGTGACCTCGGCAGCCATTAATGCTTCAGGCGCGTTGATTTTCATAGAGACTCACTTTGGTTGCTCACAAAGAAAAGAGAGGCGGCGCAAACCGCTATGTAGTTTTATATATAACGAATATTATCGTTATCAGCTTTTTATGCTGGCTTTCATTCGAAGGAGTATTACTACTTTAGAGGGAGAGGTTATTGCGTCGTATCAAACCAAAGGCATAAAAAAAGCGCCCTGAGGCGCTTTTTTGTTTTAAGACAAATTATTAGCCGATGTACTGCTGGCCTTTCATGTATGGACGCAGCACTTCAGGGATCTCGATACGACCGTCTGCCTGCTGATAGTTTTCCAGCACGGCAACCAGGGTACGGCCCACAGCCAGGCCAGAACCGTTCAGGGTATGCACCAGACGGGTTTTCTTATCAGATTTGCTGCGGCAACGTGCCTGCATGCGGCGCGCCTGGAAATCCCAGACGTTAGAGCAGGAGGAGATTTCACGGTAAGTATTCTGCGCAGGTACCCACACTTCCAGATCGAAGGTTTTGCAAGCACCAAAGCCCATATCACCGGTGCACAGCGCCATACGACGGTATGGCAGACCCAGCAGCTCCAGCACTTTCTCCGCGTGGCCGGTCATCTCTTCCAGCGCGTCCATGGATTCTTCAGGACGGACGATCTGCACCATCTCAACTTTGTCGAACTGGTGCATACGGATCAGACCGCGCGTGTCGCGACCGTAAGATCCTGCTTCAGAACGGAAGCACGGAGAGTGCGCCGTCAGTTTGATTGGCAGGTCGTCTTCGTCGATGATCTCATCACGCACGAGGTTAGTCAGCGGCACTTCCGCGGTTGGGATCAGCGCATAGTTGCTGCTGTCTGCTTCCTCGTCCAGCGGACGGGTATGGAACAGGTCGCCGGCAAATTTCGGCAGCTGGCCCGTACCGTACAGCGTATCGTGGTTGACCAGATACGGCACATAGGTTTCGCTGTAGCCATGCTGCTCGGTGTGCAGATCCAGCATGAACTGCGCCAGCGCGCGGTGCAGATGGGCAATCTGGCCTTTCATCACCACGAAGCGAGAGCCGGTCAGCTTAACCGCTGCCGCAAAATCCAGGCCCGCGTGCATTTCGCCCAGCGTCACGTGGTCGCGCACCTCGAAGTCAAACTCACGAGGCGTACCCCAGCGTTTCACTTCAACGTTGTCGTTTTCATCTTTGCCCACAGGCACGCTGTCGTCAGGAATATTCGGGATAGCCAGGGCAATATCACGAATTTCGGCCTGAAGAACATCCAGTTCAGCTTTCGCCTGATCCAGTTCTTCACCCAGCTTGTTCACTTCCAGGCGTAATGGCTCAATATCTTCCCCGCGCGCTTTCGCCTGGCCGATGGATTTCGATCGAGAGTTACGCTCTGCCTGCAGATTTTCAGTTTGTACCTGCAGTACTTTACGACGCTCTTCAAGAGCGCGCAGCTTATCTACATCCAGCTTAAAGCCCCGGCGTGCCAGTTTTTCAGCGACTGCGTCTGGCTCATTACGCAGCAGATTGGGATCGAGCATGCTTATCCTGTGCTTATCGAATTAAAATAGGAAATGTGACCACAGCCTGCGGTCACAAGGATACAATTGCCAACATTACCGCAACGATTGAACTAACGGTAGCGTTTTATAGGGCTATTTTGATCCTGTCCGGCGAGCCAGGTGAGCTTTTCACCAATCTTGCCTTCAAGACCTCTGTTTGTGGGGTGATAATAGCGCGTTTGTGCCATCTCCTGCGGGAAATATTCCTCCCCGGCAGCGTAGGCATTGGGTTCATCATGAGCGTAGCGGTATTCCTGCCCATACCCCATCTCTTTCATCAGTTTGGTCGGCGCATTACGCAGATGAACCGGCACATCGTAGTCCGGGCGTTCGCGTGCGTCAGACATCGCTGCCTTGAAGGCGGTATAAACCGCATTGCTTTTCGGCGCACAGGCCAGATAGACAATCGCCTGCGCAATGGCGCGCTCACCTTCTGCGGGTCCAACCCGGGTGAAACAGTCCCAGGCCGACAGTGCGACCTGCATGGCGCGAGGATCGGCATTGCCGACATCTTCTGAGGCAATCGCCAGACAGCGGCGCGCGACGTATAGCGGATCGCCACCCGCAGTAATAATACGCGCATACCAGTACAGCGCCGCATCCGGCGCGCTGCCGCGCACGGACTTATGCAGCGCCGAAATTAAATCGTAAAAACGGTCACCTTTATTATCGAAACGCGCGCTACGTTCCCCGGCAATTTCGGTGAGCAGTTCCGGCTTCAGCACCCGCTTCCCGGCGTCGTCGACCTCGGCCATGTCGGCCATCATCTCCAGCGTGTTCAGCGCCCGACGCGCATCGCCGTTGACCAGCTCTGCAATCGCACGACGCGTCTCGTCAGGCAGAACGATATCCTGTCCTCCGTAGCCGCGCGATTTGTCGTCCATCGCCTGAGTGAGAACCTTTTCGATATCCTCGGTCGTCAGCGATTTGAGCAGATAAACGCGCGCACGGGAAAGCAGCGCCGAGTTCAGCTCAAACGACGGGTTTTCGGTGGTCGCCCCAATGAAGAAGATCGTGCCGTCTTCAATATGCGGCAGGAAGGCATCCTGCTGGCTCTTGTTGAAGCGATGGACTTCGTCGACAAAAAGTATGGTGCGGCGTCCGGCGTTGCGGTTCTGACGCGCACGCTCGATAGCCTCACGGATCTCCTTCACGCCGGACGTCACCGCTGAGATACGCTCAACGTCCGCGTTGGCATATCGGGCAATCACTTCTGCAAGCGTAGTCTTGCCGGTGCCTGGGGGGCCCCAGAGGATCATGGAGTGCAAATGCCCCGCCTCAATGGCGCGCGGCAAGGGCTTCCCGGCAGCCAGCAGGTGCTGCTGACCGATGTACTGCGCTAAATTTTCTGGCCGCATACGGGCGGCCAGAGGTTGAAACGCGTTATCTGAAAAATCGAGCGACAGATTGCCCACTCACGCCTCTTACTTATTGCGTTGGTCGTCCACCGTTACGCCCTTCGGCGGGGTAAAGGTGAACTTCGATGCATCAACGGCGCCGTTCTGCTGAGATTTGAGCTGATAGCTGCTGCGCTGATCGTCCTGCTCAACCGCGCCGAACTGATTAATGGTACCGTTGGTGCTGACATTGATGGTGAACTGCTTCAGGTTGCCGTTGCTGCCTTTCGGCGTCAGGACAAACTCGTCACCCGTCTGTTTAATATTGTACTGCTGCCAGTCGCTGGCCTGGTTACGGGCAATCAGCATAAATGGCGTATTGCTGGTGGCATCTTTCAGCCAGGTCGCAGTAGCCTGCTCAACAAACGGGTTGTAGAACCATAAAGTTTTACCGTCAGACACCAGGATGCTTTCATCCGGCTGGGTCATGTGCCAGTTAAACAGATTTGGCCGTTTTACCCACAAGTCCCCCTGACCTTCCTGCACCGCGTTGCCGCTGCCGTCCGTCACTTTCTGCGTAAAGCTGGCGTGGAAGCTGCTTACTTTATCCAGTCGGCTTTTAAGGTCGCTGGCTGCATCAGCCCAGACGCTGCTGGCGAAAAAACTGGTGAGTAATGCACAGGCGATGGCGATTTTTTTCATTGTTATTCCTTAAAATACGTCTTCCCGATATGGGGTTTCCGACTTCTATTCTGGACCTGCCCGGAGGCAGGCGACAGAAGAAAATGCTTAATTTTGGCTGATTTACCCTTCTTTGCAATCGCAGAAGGTTAATCAAACGGTGGCGGAGCCAGCACCTCGCGGTTACCGTTATGCCCCTGCTCGCTCACAATGCCCTGCGCTTCCATCTGCTCGATGATGCGCGCAGCGCGGTTATAGCCGATGCGGAACTGACGCTGTACGCCAGAGATAGACGCTTTACGTTTTTCGGTAACGAAATTCACCGCCTGATCGAATAACGGATCCAGCTCTTCACCGCCGTCAAAGCCACCGCCGCCGCCTTCGCTTTCCGTATCGCTGGTGATGCCATCAACGTATTGCGGACGACCGCGCGCTTTCCAGTCCTGCACGACCGCGTGCACTTCCTGGTCGCGCACGAACGCGCCGTGAACACGCACCGGAGAGGTGGAGTTCGGCCCGGAATAGAGCATGTCACCCATTCCCAGCAGCGACTCTGCACCGCCCTGGTCAAGAATGGTACGGGAGTCAATTTTACTGGATACGGTAAAGGCGATACGCGTCGGAATGTTCGCTTTAATCAGACCGGTAATAACGTCCACGGAAGGACGCTGGGTCGCCAGCACAAGGTGAATACCGGCCGCACGCGCTTTCTGCGCCAGACGGGCAATCAGCTCTTCCACTTTCTTACCGACGGTCATCATCAGGTCAGCGAATTCGTCGACCAGCACCACGATATAAGGCAGTTTTTCCAGCACCGGATGCTGGGCATCCATGCTGTCACCCGGCTTCCAGTACGGATCCGGAATCGGACGGCCCATGCGCGCCGCTTCGGCGATTTTCTCGTTATAGCCGGCCAGGTTACGCACGCCCAGCGCAGACATCAGCTTGTAGCGGCGTTCCATCTCATTCACGCTCCAGCGCAGGGCGTTGGCGGCGTCTTTCATGTCGGTGACCACTTCAGTCAGCAGATGTGGAATACCTTCATAGACCGACAGTTCGAGCATTTTCGGGTCGATCATGATGAAACGCACATCTTCCGGCTGCGCTTTATAGAGCATGCTGAGGATCATGGCGTTCACACCGACGGACTTACCGGAACCGGTGGTACCCGCGACCAGCAGGTGAGGCATTTTTGCGAGGTCTGCCACCACCGGATCGCCAGCGATATCTTTACCCAGCACCACGGTCAGTGGAGATGGGTTATCACGGAACTTGGTGTTATCCAGCACTTCACGCAGGTAGACGGTCTGACGTTTCTTGTTCGGCAGCTCAAGACCAACGTACGGTTTGCCCGGTATCACTTCCACCACGCGCACCGCCACGGTCGACAGCGAACGCGCCAGGTCGCGGGACAGGTTGGAAATACGCGCGGCTTTTACGCCCGGCGCCAGGTTCAGTTCAAAACGGGTGATCACAGGACCCGGCGAGTAGTTCACCACGTCCGCCTTGATACGGAAGTCAGCCAGACGGGCTTCAACCAGACGCGCCATCTGCTCCAGCGCAAACGTATCAACCGGCTCGACTTCTGCTGGCGGCGGCGTCAGCAGGTCCAGCGACGGCAGCGGCGTGCTTGGACGCTGCAGCGGACGGCTGTCACCGTTACGCATCAGCAGCGGGTGAATCAGGCTCTCCTGCGGCTGTGGCGCAGGCTGCTGGAACTGCTGTTGCTGCGGCTGCTGTGGTTGCACATACGGCTGTTGAACAGGTTGCTGTGCGTAGGTCGATGGTGTCTGCTGGCGCACAGGCTCAGCTTCCGGCATCACGCTCGGGGTAAATAAAGGCTCGCTTGGGCCATCATCCACCAGATCTTTCATCGGCGAGAATTCAAAGTCCGACAGCGAGAACGGATTTGCCCCTGCTGGCTGTTCACCGGAGTAACGCTGCTGCTGCGTTGCCGCAAACTGGCGCGCTAATTCGGCTTCTGCCGCATCATCTTCGTCTTCCAGCGCAGGTTCGTCGTGCTGATAGTCTTGACCGTAGCGCTGATTCTGCTGCGCAGCGAACTGGCGGGCCAGCTCGTCCTGCTGCATTTCATCAGCATCATCGTCGTACTCAGACTCGCGCGCTTTTTCTTCAGCCATGCGCTGGGAAGGCAGCTTGATGCCATAAGAAGCAAGCTCACGGCGGGTTGGCACGCGGACGCGGTTAGGACGAGGCAGTTGCGGACCAATCCCCTCTTTCACCTGAGGACGCGGTGCGCCCCCTGTTGCCAGGCTAAAGACCGGTGCCGCCGCTGCTGCGGCCGCAGTAGCCTGCTTAACGCCTTCCGCTACGGGTGCTACAGCAGGCGTCGGGTCGACCGGCGGAACAGAAACAGAAGGCGCCTTCGTAACCGGCTCCTGCACCGGTTCAGGCACAGGCTGATACCAGGCGGCCAGCTGTTCGCGTTCACGCGCACGACGCTCTTCGACTTCTTCGAAATAGTACAGCGGTGGACGCGCAGGCTTCACCTCTTCCACGATTTCAGGCTCAGGTTCAGGCTGCGGTGCAACGTAAGGCTGCACAGGTTCAACGGGTTCAGGCACGTACTCCTGATAAGGCTGGGACACTGGCTGCTGATATTGCTGCGGTGCATACTCAGGCTGCGGCGGCTGATAAGGCTGCTGCCACTGTTCCTGCTGCACGGGGATGTAGCTTTCAGGTTCAGGCGCAATAACGGGCTCCGGCGTGTGAACACCCGGCGCAGTCTGCCAGTCAACCTGAGGCTGCTGAATAACGGATTCCGGCGGGGGGACCGGCGCGGATGGCATCACGGCGTCGACAGGCGCGGCATACGCCTGCGCAGAGGTCGTCGCGGCGGCGGCAGCCGCAACCGGCTCGGTAACCGAGTGGCCGTTCAACAGTGGATCGTATTCGTCGAAGTCACCCGGCGTGGCACGGCTACCGGAAAAAAGCACATCATCAGGATCGACGGCGGTACCTGCTGCACGGTACTCAACCTGCTCGTCTTCATCCATGCGTTTACCGGAGAAGAGCGCCGCATCGGTTTTACGGCCCAGCGGGTTGGCAAATTTCTCAGCAACACGCTGGCGACGCGCCAGCGCACCGCGCAGAATTCGGGCACGACGAGACTCGCGACGCTGCACAGGCGCATCGTCTTCCTCTTCATCTTCGTATTCGTCTTCATCCACCCACGTATCGTCACGACGGGTACGGTTACTGGCGAAGGTCAGAATGGTGAGGATAAAGCTGCCAATTTTCTCGGCAATGCTCACCCAGGACCAGCCGGTAAACAGCGTCAGCCCGGCGGCCCAGATGCACAGCAGCGCCAGCGTGCCGCCGCTGCTGTGCAGCATCGGCTGAAGCGCGGAACTTAATAAGCTGCCGATTACCCCGCCAGAGGCGAAGTACCAGATATCATCCGCATTGATCGCTGCCAGCCCGCAGGAGGTGAGGATCAGCGCCAGCGCGCCAATCAGGCGCAGCGAGACGGCGAAATAGTCGATGTAATCATCGTTCTGACGATGACGCCACGCAAACCAGCATCCGCCAATGATAATGACGGGAAGGGTGTAGGCCATCACACCGAAAATGAAAAACAGCGTGTCCGCAAGCCAGGCTCCGGGGACACCGCCTAAATTATGGATAGGCTCATGCCATGCAGTTTGTGACCAGCTGGGATCAGAGGGGTTGAAACTGAGTAAGGCTGCCATCAGCCAGACGGCAAAAAGGGCAATAACAATCAGCAAAGCCTCGAGGAGACGACGTCCGCTGCTTAGCTTCGATAGTGTGACTTCTTTGTCTTCAGTGTATTCCTGGCTCAAGAAAGGCTCTCCAGGTATCAGGCATATCCTGCCTGTTTGCTAAAACGGACAACAGCGCCGGGACTCCCCGGCACTGTTGCTGTATGGATTAACAGGAGTGTAATCAAACTACGCTGATTTTGCACCTGTTCCGTGTTAGCGCGTCTTAATAACCAGACGATTGCTCTGTTTGACCTCTTCCATTACCACATAAGTACGGGTGTCGTTCACGCCCGGCAGACGCAACAGGGTTTCCCCCAGCAGCTTACGGTAGGCGGACATATCAGGCACACGGGTTTTCAACAGGTAGTCGAAATCACCGGACACCAGATGGCACTCTTGAATTTCTTCAAGTTTTTGTACAGCGGCGTTAAATTGCTCAAACACATCCGGCGCACCACGATTCAGAGTAATCTCAACAAATACCAGAAGTGAGGCATCCAGATAATGCGGGTTCAGCAGAGCCGTATAGCCCTGAATAAAACCCTGTCTTTCCAGTCGGCGCACACGCTCAAGGCACGGCGTCGGGGAAAGTCCCACACGTTTTGAAAGCTCGACGTTGGAAATACGCCCATCCTTTTGCAATTCATTCAGAATGTTACGATCGATACGGTCGAGATCTTTGCCAGGGCGCTTCTTGCTATCTACCATTATTATTGTCTCTCTGTATTCCTTCCCTACTCCTGCCTGGACCCTGTGCACATCACTGTTCAGAGCCTGTACCCGTTAGTCATCACATCGCCTGGTTTTGTATTAGACGCGATGCGGATTCGGGTTCTGTTGGTAAGAAGACCGTTGCCCGAAGGCTGTCACCGACATCACGTATGGCGTCTGTCCACGCCATGCGTAGATTTCACTGACCCGGTAAAAATGGCATTTACGTGCATGCCTATGCGGCATACGGTTAACGCGGTTTTTTTTCTTCCTTGAATGTTTTCGCAAAAGCGCAGGGGATTGTCAAAGCAAAACATCGTTTTTTAGTACAACATGCCGGATATTCATTACGACAGGGTATTAATCCTCATTTTATTGCCTTATAAACGACCGGTTTTCTTAAGAAAGCGTGATGTTATCGCGCGCGATTCATCGTCCACGGCTATTACACAGATTGATATCAAAATTGCTGCGCTCTTTTTTTACGGCAACAAATTCCCTACAATCCAGCCAAATGTCTGCCAACAACAATGGGGATCTCATGGGCACGGCCAAACACAGTAAGCTGCTAATCCTTGGTTCTGGACCTGCGGGATATACCGCGGCGGTCTACGCTGCACGCGCTAACCTGCACCCGGTACTCATCACCGGTATGGAAAAAGGCGGTCAGCTGACCACCACCACCGAAGTGGAAAACTGGCCAGGGGACCCGAACGACCTGACCGGGCCGCTGCTGATGGAGCGCATGCACGAGCATGCCGCTAAATTCGAAACCGAAATTCTGTTCGATCACATCAACAAGGTCGACCTGCAGAACCGTCCGTTCCGCCTGACGGGCGACAGCGGTGAATACACCTGTGACGCGCTGATCATCGCTACCGGCGCCTCTGCCCGTTATCTCGGTCTGCCATCCGAAGAAGCGTTCAAAGGCCGCGGGGTTTCTGCCTGCGCCACCTGCGACGGTTTCTTCTATCGCAACCAGAAAGTCGCGGTTATCGGCGGCGGCAACACCGCGGTGGAAGAAGCGCTTTATCTGGCCAACATTGCCTCTGAAGTGCACCTGATCCACCGTCGCGAGACCTTCCGCGCGGAGAAGATCCTGATCAAACGTCTGATGGATAAAGTGGCAAGCGGCAACATCGTGCTGCACACCAACCGCACCCTGGAAGAGGTGACGGGCGACCAGATGGGCGTTGCCGGTCTGCGTATCCGTGATACCCAGAACACCGATAACGTCGAAACGCTGGAAGTGGCGGGTCTGTTCGTGGCTATCGGCCACAGCCCGAACACCGCGATCTTCGAAGGCCAGCTGGAGCTGGAAAACGGCTACATCAAAGTGCAGTCCGGCATTCACGGTAATGCGACTCAAACCAGCATCCCGGGCGTATTCGCGGCCGGCGACGTAATGGACCACATTTACCGTCAGGCGATCACCTCTGCGGGCACCGGCTGTATGGCCGCGCTGGACGCTGAACGCTACCTCGATGGACTGGCTGAACAAGGTAAATAATCTTTACAAGTCAGTAACAAACGTAAATAAAGGCGGCGATAAGTCGCCTTTATTGTCTCCCCGTTGTAACATTGCGCTGCCCAACTTCTAATAACGTCACCTGCAAAGTACGCAATGGAAAAAACCCGTCAACAAGAGTTAACTCGCTGGCTGAAACAGCAAAGCGTTCTTTCCCGCCGCTGGCTTACGATTTCCCGTATTTTGGGTTTCATCAGCGGTCTGTTGATTGTTGCCCAGGCATGGCTGCTGGCCCGCATTCTTAATCACATGATCATGGAGAACATTCCCCGCGAAGCGCTCCTGCTGCCCTTTATTGTCCTGATCCTGATTTTTATCCTGCGCGCCTGGGTGGTGTGGCTGCGTGAGCGCGTCGGTTTTCACGCCGGACAGCACATCCGCTACGAGATCCGCCGTCAGGTGCTCGACAGGCTTCAGGAAGCCGGGCCCGCGTGGATCCAGGGTAAACCGGCCGGTAGCTGGGCGACGCTGATCCTTGAGCAGATTGACGATATGCATGACTACTACGCGCGCTATCTGCCGCAGATGGCCCTTGCCGTCTTCGTTCCGCTGCTGATCGTGATCGCCATTTTCCCGGTGAACTGGATGGCAGCGCTGATTCTGCTGGGCACCGCCCCGCTGATCCCGCTGTTTATGGCGCTGGTCGGGATGGGGGCAGCGGATGCCAACCGCAGAAACTTCCTGGCTCTGGGTCGACTGAGCGGTCATTTCCTCGATCGCCTTCGCGGCATGGAGACGTTGCGCATTTTTGGCCGCGGTGAAGCGGAAACCGAAAATATTCGCCTGGCGTCGCAGGACTTTCGTCAGCGCACCATGGAAGTGTTACGCCTCGCCTTCCTGTCCTCCGGCGTACTGGAATTCTTCACCTCACTGTCGATTGCCCTCGTGGCGGTCTACTTCGGCTTCTCCTACCTCGGGGCGCTGGATTTCGGCCATTACGGCACGGCGGTGACCCTTTCAGCCGGGTTCCTGGCGCTGATCCTGGCGCCGGAGTTTTTCCAGCCGCTTCGCGATCTGGGGACCTTTTATCACGCCAAAGCCCAGGCGGTTGGCGCCGCCGATAGCCTGAAAACGTTCCTGGAAACGCCGCTGGCCCACCCGGAGCGCGGTGATGTAACGCTGAATGCTAAAGACTCCGTGACCATTGAAGCGCAGGACTTTTCCATTATGTCGCCCGAAGGCAAAGTGCTCGCCGGTCCGCTGAACTTTACCTTACCTGCCGGACAACGCGTGGTGCTTGTCGGCATCAGCGGTTCCGGGAAAAGTTCTCTGCTGAACGCGTTGTCCGGTTTTATGGCCTACACGGGTTCACTGCGGATCAACAAAACTGAACTGCGCAACCTCGATCCTGACGCCTGGCGTAAACAGCTCAGCTGGGTAGGCCAAAACCCGCAGCTCCCGGCATCTACGCTCCGTGAAAACGTGCTTCTGGCGCGCCCGGACGCGCGTGAAGATGAGCTGCAATCGGTTCTCGACCGCGCCTGGGTCAGCGAATTTCTGCCGCTGCTGCCGCAAGGGGTGGATACCGTAGTCGGCGACCAGTCCGCCGGGCTGTCGGTCGGGCAGGCGCAGCGTGTGGCCGTTGCCCGCGCGCTGCTTAACCCATGCCAGCTTATGCTGCTGGACGAGCCCGCAGCCAGCCTTGACGCACACAGCGAGCAGCGCGTAATGGAAGCGCTTAACGCCGCCTCGCTGCAGCAAACCACCCTGATGGTCACCCACCAGCTGGAAGGGATTGCCGACTGGGACCAGATCTGGGTCATGGAAAACGGCCGTATTGTTGAGCAAGGCGACTACGCCTCTCTCGTTGCCGCCCAGGGGCCATTTGCGACCCTGCTGGCAAACCGTCAGGAGGATATCTGATGCGCGCTCTGCTGCCTTATCTTGCGCTCTATAAACGCCACAAATGGATGCTGACGCTGGGGATTGTGCTGGCGATTGTCACGCTGCTCGCCAGCATCGGCCTGCTCACGCTTTCCGGCTGGTTCCTGTCGGCCTCGGCCGTCGCGGGGTTCGCCGGATTATACAGCTTCAACTATATGCTTCCGGCCGCCGGGGTTCGCGGTACCGCCATCACCCGTACTGCCGGACGCTATTTCGAACGGCTGGTCAGCCACGACGCCACTTTCCGCGTGCTGCAGCACCTGCGTATCTATACCTTCAGCAAACTGCTGCCCCTCTCCCCTGCCGGGCTGGCGCGTTTTCGTCAGGGCGAGTTGCTTAACCGCGTGGTGGCGGACGTTGACACGCTGGATCACCTTTACCTGCGCGTGATTTCCCCTATCGTGGGCGCGTTTGTGGTGATTGTGGTGGTCACGCTGGGGCTGTCTGTTCTGGATGTTCCCGTTGCGCTGACGCTGGGCGGGATCATGCTGCTGACGCTTATCGTTCTGCCGCCGCTGTTTTACCGCGCCGGGAAATCCACCGGGGAAAACCTGACGCGCCTGCGCGGGGACTACCGCCAGCAGTTGACCGCCTGGCTTCAGGGGCAGGCAGAGCTGACCATTTTTGGTGCCAGCAAGCGCTACCGCGCGCGGATGGAAAGTACGGAGCTGAACTGGCATGAGGCCCAGCGCCGTCAGTCGGAACTGACGGCCTTCTCTCAGGCGCTGATGATGCTGATCGGCGGCGTGGCGGTGATTGCCATGCTGTGGCTGGCTTCCGGCGATATTGGGGGAAACACACAGCCGGGTCCGCTTATTGCCCTTTTCGTTTTCTGTGCGCTGGCCGCGTTTGAAGCGCTGGCTCCGGTGACGGGCGCCTTCCAGCATCTGGGACAGGTCATCGCCTCTGCCCTGCGCATCACCCAGATTGCCGAGCAGGAGCCTGAAGTCACGTTCAGTGCCGGGCAGACCGCTGTCCCTGAGCAGGTTGCGCTGACGCTTGAAGATGTTACCTTCAGCTATGACAAACAGGCGCAGAACGCGCTGGACGGTATCACCCTTTCTGTGAATGCCGGTCAGCGGATTGCGATCCTCGGCCGTACCGGCTGCGGTAAATCGACGCTGCTGCAGCTGTTGACCCGCGCCTGGGACCCGCAGCGCGGTCAGATTCGTTTTAATAATACGTTGCTGACCGATTTCAGCGAGCAGGCCCTGCGCAAAACCGTCAGCGTCGTTCCGCAGCGCGTGCATCTGTTTAGCGCCACCCTGCGTGATAACCTGCTGCTGGCTGCGCCAGAGGCCTCTGATGATGCGCTTCGCGCCGTGCTGGAACAGGTCGGTCTGCATAAGCTGCTTGAGGGCGATGGACTGAACAGCTGGCTCGGTGAAGGCGGTCGTCAGCTTTCCGGCGGAGAGCTGCGCCGTCTGGCGATTGCGCGCGCGCTGCTGCACGATGCGCCGCTGATGCTGCTTGACGAACCCACCGAAGGGCTGGATGCCACGACCGAGAGCCAAATCCTTGATTTGCTGGCCAATGTCATGACCGGTAAAACCGTCCTGATGGTCACGCACCGCCTGCGCGGACTGGCGAGTTTTGATCGGATAATTGTGATGGACAACGGACACATTATTGAGCAAGGTAGTCACGCAGAGCTGTTGGCGAAACAGGGTCGCTACTTCCAGTTTAAACAGCGTCTGTAGACTATATTTGTAGCGTCCTCACTCGCGTACTGGAGTTTTGCTGTCATGCGCCTGGTCCAGCTTTCTCGTCATAACATCGCGTTCCCTTCTCCTGAAGGGGCGCTGCGTGAGCCCAATGGGCTGCTGGCCCTTGGTGGTGACCTCAGCCCTGCGCGGCTGTTGATGGCGTATCAGCGCGGCATCTTCCCCTGGTTTTCTCCCGGCGACCCGATTTTATGGTGGTCTCCCGATCCGCGTGCCGTGCTGTGGCCAGAGCAGTTTCACCTGAGCCGCAGCATGAAGCGTTTCCATGCAAAATCACCGTACCGCGTCACCCTGAACCACGCCTTTGGTCAGGTCATTGAAGGCTGTGCCGAAGACCGGTTTGAGGGAACATGGATAACCCGCGATATCATTACCGCTTACCACCAGCTTCACGAGCTTGGCTACGCGCACTCCATTGAGGTGTGGGACGGCGGAGCACTGGTCGGCGGCATGTATGGCGTGGCGCAGGGGACGCTGTTTTGTGGTGAGTCGATGTTCTCCCGCGCGGTTAACGCCTCGAAAACGGCGCTGCTGGTCTTCTGCCAGGCGTTTGCCCAGCGCGGCGGACGCCTGATCGATTGTCAGGTGCTCAATGAGCACACGGCTTCCCTCGGCGCCGTTGAGATACCGCGACGCCAGTACATCGAGCATCTGGATGCCAGCCGTCAGGAAAAGCTCCCGCGCGACTTCTGGATACCGAGAACGCTCTTTATGCCCAATGCCTAAATGTTTTCCGCATATTTTTTGTGAGGGTGTTATAATTACGCCGCAGAGTAGCTTCTGCCTGTTGCCCCGCCGCCGTTTGGGACCTTCGCTTCAGATAACGTCCTGACGTTTATCCTGTTGTATCCCCTTTACGAATGCGCTTTCCGTTCGGTTGTACCGTGACGCTTGGGCAATGCGCCGAAACTGTTTTGCTGCGTTTCAAACGCGCAATTCTTTACTTAATTGATGAATTTCGGCATTATCTTGCCGGTTCAAAACTTGGTAGTGATACCCCAGAGGATTAGATGGCCAAAGAAGACAATATTGAAATGCAGGGTACCGTACTTGATACGTTGCCTAATACCATGTTTCGCGTAGAGCTGGAAAACGGTCACGTGGTAACTGCGCACATCTCCGGTAAAATGCGCAAAAACTACATCCGCATTTTGACGGGCGACAAAGTGACTGTTGAACTGACCCCGTACGACCTGAGCAAAGGCCGCATTGTCTTCCGTAGTCGCTAATTGTTTTCGCCTGTAATGGCAGATGAATATTAAATAAGGCCGGGATATTCCCGGCCTTATTTTTTTGTGTCGCAGTTGATTATTTGAACAATTAATTAGCCGTTCGTTCCAGCTTCAGGGCTGTCTGTTCGACAGTGCACGGTCCGAGGACTGTTAGGCCTTATTTTCTATTTTGCTGAGCTGCGTGTGCGGCAGTGCATCCTTATACTCACTCCATCACTTTGATTCCAGCTTTCTAAGCTGCCTGTACGGCAGAGCACGCGGTTTCTGCTGACATATTCTGTCCGCGCATTTTCTAAGCTGCCTGTACGGCAGAGCACGTGTCTTTCCATACTCTGCTTCGTACTTCTCATTTCTAAGCTGCCTGTACGGCAGAGCACACCGCTTGCCTGGCAAATGGGGGATTCATATACTTTCTAAGCTGCCTGTACGGCAGAGCACGTTTCTGGTTCCGATTCTTCGCATTCTGCGAATTTCTAAGCTGCCTGTACGGCAGAGCACACACCGCTTGTTCACCAAGGTGCGCAAGGGTTTTTCTAAGATGCCTGTACGGCAGAGCACTGAAATAATATCTCCACACCCTTATGATTTGCATACAAAAAAAGCTAAAAATCCTTCTCTCACCCTCTTTTTCATCCACCAGAAATAATCATTTAAAATCAATCTATTACACAAACGCTAAAAATTAGGGTCAAAACACCTTTCTTCGCATTAATCCCCCACACAAAAACACCCATTCCACCCACCCTGACAAATGGCTATACTTAACCATGACAAATGACATCACTCAGGAGGTTACATGAGAACATGGATCCCCGCACAGAAACCTGCTGATAACGCACTTTGGCGTTACGCCGGTTTACCCGCCAACCGAGGTATGCGGTTGATTGAATTTCTCAATCAGGGATTACCCGTCAGCGTGCTCGACAACATCCACGAGTGGACGTCCATGTCGAAAGCGGACATTTTGCGTGTCACGGGTATCAACGAACGTAACGTGGCCCGCCGCAAAAGCGCGGGACGGACGTTAACGCCCGACGAGAGCGAACGCGTGGCCCGTTTCGTTCGGGTGCTGGACGCTGCCGTTGACTATTTTGGCAGTAAAGAAGAAGCATGGACCTGGCTGCAGGCACCGGTGCGCGGACTCGGGAACGTGGCGCCTGTCGACTTAATAGCGACGGAAACCGGTGCGCTGGAAGTCACCGATTTAATTGGCCGCCTGGAACACGGCGTGTTCGCATGATTTTTTATCGTCTGGTGACAGGACGCTATGCCAGCGAGGCGTGGAGTGGGAGTGGTGCAAATCAGTATGGCGGACGTTGGAATCATAAAGGCCATCCAGCTGTGTATGTCTCCACCTCCATCTCGCTGGCCTCACTGGAGATTTTGGTACATGTCAGAAAAGATACCGTGCTGAATCAGTACCAGCTTTTCAGCATTGATATCCCGGATGACCAGATAGATTACCTGGATAAAGCGTGGCTCCCCGAGGACTGGCAGGAAAATCCGGCGCCGGTATCGACAATGGATCTGGGAACCGGTTGGTTGCAGGCTAACAGTGCCCTCGCGCTTATCTTACCTTCCTGTATCATTCCTTATGAAAACAATGCCATCCTTAACCCCTTACATCCGGCGTTCCACTCGGCGCTCAATTCAGTTCAGCAACTCCCCTTTATTTTTGATACCCGCCTGGCTGAAAAAACCGCACCCTGAACGCGGATGCGGTTATGCGTATCAGAACCAGGGAACCGTCGCCGTCGCGCTGAGTCCGTAGGTCGTAAACATCCCGGAGACAGGCGTAGAGAGCAAATCACCATGGCGAATGAAGAGCTTAAAAGACTGGCCGGTAGAGAGACTGCGCAGGTTAAGCCAGGGTAAATCCGTCCTCGCTTCCTGCATCGTCAGAAGACGTTGTTGCGCCTCCTCCTCTGTTAACCATCCTTTTTTCACCGAGCGTCGCATGAGCCTCTGCGCACTGCTTTTCACCTGGACGCGGCTCACGCAGCGCCACTGGTTGACGACAGGAACGGGCTGGATGTCTGAGGACATGCAGTAGTCACTCAACCCTTTCCGCCAGGACAATGCTTCAAGTTCGCTTAGTGCCTGATGATGACCGTGCACGCGTAAGACGGGGCCAGGCTTAAGGCCATATGCCGGGAAGCTGATCCCTATATCCCCCTGCCCTCGTTGTCCCAGCGCGCGGTGCAGCTTGGCCACCAGCGCAGCCATCAGCATCTCCTCGCTGAACTCCGGATCGGGCAGAACGCGGATCTCAAGATAGTGATCCATAGCCACTCCTTAATCGCCCTTTTCACCGAAAACGCCACCGCGGATCAGCACAGCCATGACATAATGCTGCTGCTCAACCTCGGGTTTCAGTCCTTTCGTCACCCAGTTATCCAGCAAGGTGTAGAAGTCCATTTTTTCCTTCGGCTGACGACAAGCCACGCCGCGACTGGTGACTGAGCCGTACGGCTCAACGGCGATAGCGCCCAGCGCATCTACCTGAGGATGCCAGGTATCGATAGTTCGAATGGCATTCCCGATTTTCTGCGAGTGCATGCCCGCAACGCTGTCTACCTGATACAACAGACGGCTCTTGCTGCTGTTGCTGTCCAGAACCAGTTCCTGCGACGGGAAGATCTCCTGTCCGGCACCGAGGAGCACCTGCGCTTCGACGTTCAGGAGAACAAATCCTTCACCGCTAAGCCCTTTTTCGATTTCCTGCGCCAGTGCGTTTAGGCTCTCGTCGCTGGCTGTAAAATCTCGCAGCGCATAATTGTATGCATCAAACGTCCACGACTTACTGCCCGTCACGTTCACGATGATTTTTTCAGCACCGACGCGGTTGCGCCATAAAAAACGCCCGTTCGCCAGGTTAGTTGCGTAGCGGCGCGCCAGTTCGGCAAAACCGTGTTCAGTGATATAGCCATCGATAACCTGCTGAAGTTCATCCTGATACGCGCGATCGTTACACACGGAAGGCGTCGACAGGTTTCCCAGCACCCGCAGGGTAAATTTCACCTTCAGGGTGTCTGCATCGGCAGGTAGCGACGCCACATCCACACGCTGCAGGTTGGCTTTCTGGATCTCAGCATCCAGTTTAGACGGATCGTTGGTCAGGGCATTTTTCAGGCGGTTAGAGATGGTGCCACGCACCGCTTTTTCCTGGATGCGGATCGGTTGCCACTGATTGCCCTGCCAGCTTCCGGAATACATCACTGCATCCGAGGTTGCCAGCTTACGTTCAAATGCCAGTACAGATGCCGTTTTAACGGCCGTTGGAGCCTTTGCCATAGATAAGTCCTTTTTAATTAATAAGTTCTGATGTCACCGGCGCGCCCGCGCCCTGACAGTAGTAGCCTGTTTCCGTTGTCCGATAACGCCAGAAAATCTCGTCCAGTGACCGAATCCGGTGCAGACCGCACCACTCGCCCACGCCATACACCGCTTCGGTAAACGCAAAGGGCGTTTCTGCATCACGCGCGTTGGCCACGACGCCCGGTGCGTAGAGTTCAGAGATGCGCTGATAACCCGTCATCAACGGCACCAGATAACCGGGGTTGGGTTTCGGAACAACGTGCCAGTTGGCCGGTTCGCCTTCCTGGATATCGCTATCCTCTGGCGTTTCTGCCTGTATTTTTAGCGCGGCAAAATCCAGCCAGGCGTCGAGAAGCGTTGCATCCGGGTTATGTTCAAGCAGAGTCGTATGATGCTCGCCCAGCCAGCTGCTGCGATCCCGCAAGGTAAAGCCCGGCATCAGTTGCCACTTTAATCGCCCCATCTCCTGAGCGCTAGCAGGCATCGCCATAACCGAAATGTCCTGGATATCGACGATGATTCCTCCCGCAAGTCGGAGCGTCGGACACACCTGCCTGAGATGCTCGGCAAGATCGCGCTGACCGTATTCGCCATTTGGAATTTCCCCGTGACACTCCAGCAGCAGCGAAACCGTCATGTGCATGCGCCCCTCTTCGTTAAAGGAGGCCGTTTTCGCGTCCCGTGTAAGCGGATTGCGGGTCAGGGCAAACTGATAATCGCGGCCAGACGTGTGCGCGTGGATCTGGTGCTCGTGACTGACGACAGCACAGCCATCAATGCGCAGCCCGTGCGTTTCCTTCAACCTGCGGGACAGCACATGGGTAAATCCCAGGAAATGGGTAATGGCGGGAAAACCGTAAGTCATACCAGCAATCGCGTTGGCGTTTTCAACTCTCACACGGCGAAGCAGGATCAGTGAACTCATTTCAGCGCCTCCCGGATAATTTTTTCCATCTCACGCAGGTTGCTGCGTAAACGTTCACGGGTTTGCCATTCACGCTGTTCCACATACCCCACATCCTTCAATGCCTTGCTCAGGCGCGCGTTAAGCCACAGGGCAAAATCTGTCGCGACGCTTACCTGCCAGTCGTCTTTATCCCGCTCGAGACGAAAAGCCTCATCGGTTTTAGTGCGCCAGGGATCGAGCCAGAGTTGTTGATGAGTGACTAATCGTTCGCACGAGAGCGTCCAGTTTTGCCATGTATCACGCTGTAGTTCCGACGCCACCACAAACAGCAGGTCGATAAGCGCATCAATGTATTCATCACGCGCTTCGCGAATACGGACATTGGTATAATCACCGGTTCTGGCCAATAAAGACACAAGCAGTTGAACAGTGCTGTTTGCACGTCGATCAAACTGACCACCTAAAGTGAAAATAGAACGTAACGTCGTCGGCGGCTTGTCTGCTTTTTTCCACTGCGGCGGCTGACAGGATAGAAGCCAGCTACGCCCGCCGCGGACGCTGTTGAGATAGGAAATGTTTTGCGGTTTGGTGCCACCAAAGTGTATTTCCGCTGAATCCGGGAAAAGCGTCAGCGGAGTGGGATGCCAGGTTTTCTCCCGGCGCGCTTTCCAGATGGCTTTAATATCGTCGCCAAAACGGAAGGCAATCATTTTCTGATGCATGGCGTGAACAAGCGAGGTGGCAAATAACGGGCTTAGCAGATGGTAACTTTCACCTACCGGGAAATAGCCCTGCTTAGCCAATTTGTGCGAAGCGGGTTCTCCGGGCGTTAACGCACAGGAAAATCCCGCAATCCATTCATCCAGTTGGTTTGCGTCATCGGTAAAAGCGGCCAGCGCAGCGCGATCTCCGCGTTTCAGGCTTGCCAGTAGAGAATCACCACCGTCAACCCGTGTTTGCAGCAATTTCGCGACGTCCAGCGCCGCGGCGTTTCCCACGGCATCCGGTTCCAGACCTGACAACGCAGCGGTGCTGAGATACCCTTCGTGCGCCACTGCCTCGCTGTAAATACTGCTACTTTTTGAATCCCCGTGGGTAAATTTCGCCGCATGGGTCACGAGGTTAATTTGTCCGGCTCGCTTCGCGGCATCCGTCAGCCAGGCTTTCGGTTCATAGCGAAGCTCCAGATCCCGGCGTTCTGCCGCAATCGTCGCGCTCTCTTCAGCGCTACGCTTTGCGGCCTCTTTATCAAATGCTTCCAGCTTTGTTTGCCGTCGTCCGGCAATATACTCAGCGATGAAAGCGCTTAGTGCTTCAACTGACATACTCGCTCCTGGCTCCTTATCGATATTCCCTGAACACACCCAACACTGGGTGATACAGCCATTGTTCCGTCTCCTCCTCCCTGCTGACTCTTAACGTAATTTCGCCATACCGTCGCGACACCGTGTCCAGCTCCATCTGCTTCGCCTCGGCCAGCGCCTGTAATACCTCGCCATAATCAATCGCCATCCACGGCTCTACCCCCTCGGCCATCGATAAGGACTTCTCGCAAAACCGTCCCGCAGGTTTTAACACCCCGTTCTCCTGCATCAGGCAAAACTCAGGTTCATCGCCTTCGTCTTCCATACTCAAAAAGAAAGTGTCCTGCGGTGAAGCGCGGCGAAACGGCGTTCGCCGCTGCAACTCACCGTTCCACGTCAGCGGCAGTCGCCACCACGACGCCGCTACAGCATCTGATTTATCGCCGCCGTCCAACAGCGCGGCGCGCAAACGGGCATGCTCCAGCGCCGCCAGCGCATTGCCGGGCAGGTTTTCCACGATGCGCGGGATCGCATTCAGCGTGCGATAGCCCTCTTCGCTGAGCAGTTCATGGAGATCGTGGTGAGGCAGCAGATGCTGCTCGGTTTCAAAACCGGGCCGACAGTAGGCGATCTCTTCTCCGCGAAGCGCACGCACGTTGCGTTCCAGAATCACCAGGTTTTCGCTCTCAGGCACGATCTGACGATGGCGTTGAATACGGCCCGCAAACTGAATAAGTGAACGCATCGAGCTCGGCTCGATAATCCCCCAGTCGGCATCAAAATCGCGCCCGACTTCGAGAACGGATGTGCCAAGCACGACAAAGAGATGATGCTGTTCCGGTAACATCAGCGCCTGCTTAACGTCAGGCAACTGCCAGACCCGCTCCGGTTCGTGCCGCGTGAACGCGGCGTCGAGCCGTTTTTCAATCGCCGCACGCACAGCCAGCGGGTGCTGGCTGTGGTACACGCAATAATGAATGCGGTAATTGTCCGGAGAAGGCAATGCCATCAGCGCCTGCGCGACGGCAACCAGCGGGTTGATATTCGCCATCCGCACCAGACCAAACGACACGGTTTTGCCGCTTTTATGGGTGCTACGGTGATAACCGTGCAGTGCGAACATTTGCTGGTGCAGCGTCTGCGCCAGCGCAAAGACAACATCAGCATTACAGGACGAATGCGGCTCCACGGCGGCCAGTTTACCCAGGCGAAGCCGGGGCTGGTCTGGCAGACGTTTAATCCGCTGCGTGACAAAATCGCCATGCGCCTGACGAAATTGAGCATCGTCGGCCACATCCTGCGACTGCGCGCCATACTCATCAAACCAGGCGCAGCAGATACTCATCGGTCTGTCCGACTGACCGCACGCGGCCTGCCAGGCTCTGCGCCCTTCCCGATAGGCTTCAAACAGCGCTTCCGTTAACGCGGGGGGGAGCGTTGCAGAGGAAAGTAGCACGCGAGAACCGAGCATTCCCGCCCAGTTCACCAGCCGACACAGGGCGTGCAAATCATCAACGTCAAAATCGTCAGGTTCATCAAGCACCAGATCGCTGGTCATCAGGCGCAGCATGGCGGGGATCTGCCTGCCGCCGCGTACGCCTTCCGTTGCAGGCATCAGGTGATCGATAGTTGTCACCAGCACCGGGGCACTCACCAGGCGATTGAGCGCCGGTTCTTTCGCCAGCCACTGCTGCGCGATGCCGCTACTGGTCGCCCCTTCGTAATGCACGTAATGGTGGCTGGCGAAAAACGTTTCGTCGCTGGCGCTGCTGGTGTCTTCAGCATCGTTGCCCTGATACAGTTCCTTCACTGCCGCAGCACCGGTAACGACGGCCAGCGTGTCGTCATCCAGCCCCAGGCGCGACTGCAGAGCCTGCCCCGTTTGCAGCGTCAGCGTGCGTAACCCCAGCGCCACGCTGAAGCGGCACCCCTCATGCTCATCCGAAAGAGCATACATAATCCGGGCATTAGCAAAGGTTTTCCCGCATCCGGTCGAGGCCATATTAATGCCGAAGAAGCCCTGCCCGGCACTCTTCTCGCGCAGAGAAGACGCTACGTCCCACGCCTTGTTTTGCCAGTGAAAACGCGATTCTTTCGCCCTTTCCCGGAACGTTTTATGCCGGGCGATGGCGGGCAATGAACGGCGCAACGCCGGAAGAGAACGTCCCATCAACAGCGCCTGATGGGCGACACCGACATTGTGCTCATCCAGTTTTTGCTTAAGCAGCCCGGACTGGCGGTCGCTGTTGGCCCAGCACGGGACGGCATCATCCTGCCAGGCTAAATATGCAGGTTGTGAGGAGTAAACGTGATCGGCCAGCATCAGCGACAGGCGGGCGAGATGGAGGGTGAAAAGATTATCCAGCGATCCCGCCTGAAGTAGCGCGGGCAGGTTCCGGATGCGTTTACCGATCTGTCGGGCCTTCTCGCGCCAGGTTTGACTTTTTAGCGGCGTGCCGTGCGGGAATGTCCAGACATTTTTAAAATCACGCGCTTTCCACTGATGTTTTTCATTGGATTTATGATTAAGCGCGTTCCAGTCTGCGTTCAGCTGTTTCTCAATCCAGCCTTCGCTGTACAGTAATGAGGTCTTTGCCGGATGCGGTTGAGGTAAACGGTGGTGCGATAGCATTAGCCACGCCACCACCCTGGCGACAGGGGGCAATTTTTCGAGCGGGCTATTGCTCCACTCTGCCCTGTCCATCTTCAGCGCTTTCAGCATGGCTTTTTCGTCAGCGGCCTTAAGCTGCGTTAACGATGCCAGCCACTGCGCATCCGTTTGCTCTCCCACAAACGCCTCGAACAGACGCACCGAGATCCACTCGTGGCGATACGGCTGACAAACGTGCTGACTTTCCCCCTTAAGCGTCTGCTGGAAGCACATCCCCGCTTTGCCAAAATCATGAAACAGCCCGGCGATCGCCGCCAGCAAGGCGATGCTTTCCGCACTTTGCCAGCGGTGTTCACCATCGTTCCGGATAATTTGCAGCGTCGTGCGATTCGTTGGCACGCGCCCTTGCGCGTTAAAGCGACGCAAATTACCGACTATCCACAACAGCTCGCTTTGACCGTTTTTTTTCAGCCAGTGGCAGGCCACGGCGGTATTACGGCGTGCCGTTTTACGCAGCAGCTTGCGCAGCGCGTTAACGCCTTCCATCGTTATCGTCGTCTGCCACGCGGCATCACCCGTACGTTCAGCAAACTGATCGATAATCTGGCAGCTTTGCTCGCGCGCACGTTTGGTACACCGAGAGATAATCAGCACATTCATTGTGCCACTCCCGCCAGCGATTGAGAGGTGTCCTGCAACGTGGTGATCATCACATCCAGCGCATCAGACTGTTGAAACGCGTTGATGCAGCGCTGACGAAACTGTTGATTATCCTCACCCTCCATAGCCGCAATAAACGCCTGCGGCATAACGAGGGCGTCTTTGATTAGATCGGCAATATCAAAAACCAGCCCGCCGCGTCGGGTTTTACCGTGCATAACCGCCAGACCGTGAGGAATGCCCGTTACCCAGGCCGCGACAGCCGCCAGCCCGTAGGCCAGATAGTTGCCCTGATCGAGGAAACGGTTCGCCATATCCGCCCCACCACCGCGTTTGGCGCGGGTAAAGCTGCCATAGCCCACCGTTTGACTGGTCAGTTTGTAGAGCGATTTCGTGAGCTGCGCTTCCTGGAGCATCAGCGAGGTGTGGTCCTGTGCGTTTTCCATGCCCGTTCTGGCCCGATCCAGAATAGTCTCCAGCGCGACCTTATCAGGCTGAAAAGGCGTTTCCCGCTGAATCCTCAGCCTCTCCCACTGTTTTTCAATTTGCAGTAAACGGACAAGCTGAAAATGCTTTGCCGCCTGCAGACGTTTTTCTTCATCAAACCAGAATGAGACCCAGTTTTGTAAATATGCGGTCGGGCGGTATTCGCTTTGCGGGCTGAGCCATGAGACGTCAATGTCCACCTCGTTCGCAGAATAAAGCGGCGTGCCATCCGTTCCACAGAAACCGACCATCACGCCCGCCCGGGCAAACTCCCGCATTGCCATTTGTGTAACGGATGTTCCCATTCCCAGCATCACTGCCGTGGTATTCGCGATGGGAATATTCCAGTAAAACGACTCCTTGCCTTCCTGGGTGACATATTCAACGCGCCCACCATTCACCTGGATGCGACATTTTTCCAGGTAATAAATATTGGCGCGCTTTGAATGCAGGATAGTTTTTAAGTCTGTTGGAGTGATGCTGTTTACGGACATAGCAAGGGCTTTTATTTCAAGGTGTTGAATGCGCGGTATGTTATCGAAGATAAGATGAAAACAAATGTGACGGGTATCAAATGAAGAGTAATTACCGCGATAATAAAGTGAAAAATCACTTTTCCATTTAATGCATTATTTTTACGAACAATATATTCATTAGAATATAATTGGTATGTGAATGAATTTTTTATTTATTGCGAAAAATAAAGAATGTGGGTTTGATAGTATTAAATTTTAAATAGGTAAGCTGAATGTTATAGAGAGTTGTTTTTAGTTGTGCTACCTGTGCGGCAGTGAACACTGTTCGTCCGAGACGGGCGGCAATCTGCGCTTTCTAAGCTGCCTGTACGGCAGTGAACATGATGTGAAGCCACTAATCTCACCTGAGTACGTTTCTAAGCTGCCTGTACGGCAGTGAACTTCAGATGCTTCGCCGTGACCGCACGGCCACGTTTCTAAGCTGCCTGTACGGCAGTGAACCCACAGTCGCTTGATATCTGGCACTTGTCGCATTTCTAAGCTGCCTGTACGGCAGTGAACGGCGGGGATCATTTTCTAACTTCTGCAGTAAGCTTTCTAAGCTGCCTGTACGGCAGTGAACAGGTGTCTGTTGCTGTGGCACCTGAGCAGCCTTTTCTAAGCTGCCTGTACGGCAGTGAACCCAGCCCCCTAACTGCCTGGCGTACACATTCTTTTCTAAGCTGCCTGTACGGCAGTGAACGCCTGGGTTAGTTTGTTCACCCATGAATTTCTTTTCTAAGCTGCCTGTACGGCAGTGAACGAATCAGCCCCGCCTGGCCGGGGTTAGCAAGCTTTCTAAGCTGCCTGTACGGCAGTGAACGCGGTGCCAGCACCGGGATCGAAATGGCGATTTTTCTAAGCTGCCTGTACGGCAGTGAACTGAAAGGAAACAACGCCATCCTATTGTTAGCAAACAAAATAATCAACTTTTTCGCATAAAACCCTTTTTCTGGGACGTAAATTATAACCATATAAATCAATATTTTACGTAAGCATCAGAAAAAAGGGTTTAAACCAATGGCGTTAGAGGAACACCCCCGACGCCTCAGATAGCACTCAGGAAATAATGTGAATTACCGTTTCTGCACTTTGAGGTGCAACGACATCCGCGGCCATTGAATGCGTAATGTCATGCAGCAACCCCGTCAGGTGCGGCAACATATCTCGGTCAAAATGCGACACCAGCAGCACATGGTTTAACGCCCGGCAGTAGTCGCATTTCGTTTCTGTATCTTCCAGCAACCACTCTTTTTGTCGCGGTTTTTCCGCTTCGTCCTCAAATTCCAACACTTGAAAATCACGCATTGATTCTGTGAGGCCGGATTTCACCTCTTCCAGCCAGGCTCCGAGACAGCGGCAAACGGGCTGCGTTTGCGGGAGTGATTTGCAATCGAGAAGGATTTCGGTGAGCAGTTTGCAGCGTTCGGCCAGGGTGGGGAGATCGGGGTTGAGGGAGAGTTCGCTGTAAAGTTGGGCGAAATTATTAATATCAGTCATATGTAATCCTTTATGCACGTAAGATTGTTTGTGCACACTTTCAGGACGCCAATCCCGGCACCTGATTTTGCAGGTGCGCCGCCATTTTATTACTGTGGATTTATCCAGCAACTGACTTCGAACAAAACTGGAAAGCGCCTCGCAAAATTCCTCTGCGGTCTGTTGCCCTCACCCCAACCCTCTCCCACAGGGAGAGGGAGAAAAGCAGGCATAAAAAAACCGGGCATTCGCCCGGTTTTTAACATTAACGTTCAACTCACTCAGTGAGCCGCTTCCGGCTTGTGCTTCGCTGCACTCTGGAAATCGTACGTCAGTTCGTTCTTCGCCTGATCCAGCGCCACGGTCACCTGGCCGCCGTCCACCAGCGAGCCAAACAGCAGCTCGTTCGCCAGCGGTTTCTTCAGGTTGTCCTGAATCACACGCGCCATCGGACGGGCCCCCATCGCACGGTCGTAGCCTTTCTCGGCCAGCCAGTTGCGGGCCTCCTGGCTTACTTCCAGCGACACGCCTTTCTGATCCAGCTGAACCTGCAGCTCGACGATGAACTTGTCCACGACCTGATGGATCACCTCGGTAGAGAGGTGATCGAACCAGATAATGTTGTCCAGACGGTTACGGAACTCCGGCGTGAAGATCTTCTTGATCTCCTCCATCGCATCGGTGCTGTTGTCCTGGTGGATCAGGCCGATGGATTTACGCTCGGTTTCACGTACCCCGGCGTTGGTGGTCATCACCAGCACCACGTTACGGAAGTCCGCCTTGCGCCCGTTGTTGTCGGTCAGCGTCCCGTTGTCCATCACCTGCAGCAGGATGTTGAACACGTCCGGGTGCGCTTTCTCGATTTCATCGAGCAGCAGTACCGCATGCGGATGCTTGATCACCGCGTCGGTGAGCAGGCCGCCCTGGTCAAAGCCCACGTAGCCCGGAGGCGCACCAATCAAACGGCTGACGGTGTGACGCTCCATATACTCGGACATATCAAAGCGCAGCAGCTCAATGCCCAGTGCTTTAGAGAGCTGAACCGTTACCTCAGTTTTCCCCACGCCGGTCGGGCCGGCAAACAGGAAGGAACCGACAGGCTTGTGCTCATGCCCCAGTCCTGCGCGGGCCATCTTGATCGCTTCGGTTAAGGCCTCAATGGCTTTATCCTGACCAAAGACCAGCATTTTCAGGCGATTGCCAAGGGTGCGCAGCGTGTCGCGGTCGCTCTGAGAAACGCTCTTCTCAGGGATACGCGCGATGCGGGCCACCACGGACTCAATATCCGCCACGTTAACGGTTTTCTTACGCTTGCTGGCCGGCATCAGGCGCGCACGGGCCCCTGCCTCATCAATCACGTCAATCGCCTTATCCGGCAGATGACGGTCGTTGATGTATTTCACCGCCAGCTCCACCGCCGCACGCACCGCTTTCGCGGTGTAACGCACGTCGTGGTGCGCTTCGTACTTCGGCTTCAGGCCGTTGATGATCTGCACCGTTTCCTCGACGGACGGTTCGGTCACGTCGATTTTCTGGAAGCGGCGCGCCAGCGCGCGATCTTTCTCAAAGATGTTGCTGAACTCCTGGTAGGTGGTGGAGCCAATCACGCGGATCTTGCCGCTGGAGAGCAGCGGTTTGATCAGGTTAGCCGCATCCACCTGGCCGCCGGAGGCCGCACCCGCGCCGATGATGGTGTGGATCTCATCGATAAACAGGATGCTGTTGGTATCCTGCTCCAGCTGTTTTAACAGTGCCTTGAAGCGTTTTTCAAAATCACCGCGGTATTTGGTGCCCGCCAGCAGCGAGCCGATATCCAGCGAGTAGATGGTGCAGTCGGCAATCACTTCCGGCACGTCGCCCTGCACAATGCGCCAGGCAAGGCCTTCGGCAATCGCGGTTTTACCCACGCCAGATTCCCCGACCAGCAGCGGGTTGTTCTTGCGGCGACGGCACAGCACCTGGATCGCGCGCTCCAGCTCTTTATCGCGACCAATCAGCGGGTCGATACCGCCAACGCGAGCAAGCTGGTTAAGGTTGGTGGTGAAGTTTTCCATACGATCCTCCCCGCCTGCTTGCTCTTCATTGTTATTGACCTGATTGCTGGAATCCGATGCCTGGTTAGGCTCGTCTTTGCGCGTTCCGTGAGAGATAAAGTTAACCACGTCGAGGCGGCTGACTTCGTGTTTGCGCAGCAGATAGGCAGCCTGTGACTCCTGCTCGCTGAAGATGGCGACTAAGACGTTTGCGCCAGTCACTTCACTACGTCCGGAAGACTGGACGTGGAATACCGCGCGCTGCAACACGCGCTGGAAGCTGAGCGTCGGCTGCGTGTCGCGCTCTTCTTCACTGGCCGGCAGCACCGGTGTGGTTTGTTCGATGAAGGCTTCGAGTTCCTGACGTAGCGCCACCAGATCCACGGAGCAGGCTTCCAGCGCTTCGCGGGCAGATGGGTTGCTAAGCAGTGCGAGCAGTAAATGCTCGACGGTCATAAACTCATGTCGGTGCTCACGCGCTCTGGCGAAAGCCATGTTTAAACTGAGTTCCAGTTCTTGATTGAGCATAGGCACCTCCCCCAATTTTATGCCTTATCAGGCCTTTTCCAGCGTACACAGCAACGGATGCTCGTTCTCCCTCGCATAGTCGTTCACCATCGCCACTTTGGTTTCCGCCACTTCGGCTGTGAAGATGCCGCAGATAGCTTTGCCACGATAATGAACGGTAAGCATCAGTTGCGTTGCACGTTCTACATCATAAGAAAAGAACTTTTGTAGCACGTCAATAACAAATTCCATCGGCGTGTAATCATCGTTCATTAACATAACTTTATACATAGATGGCGGTTTTAGCGCGTCACGCACTTTGTCTTCCGCCAGCTGGTCAAAATCCAGCCAGTCGTTGGTCTTACCCATTTTGCATAACCACTTTGAATCTACCTCAGATGTTAGATAACAATCATCTATTACTGTCATCCGCGATGTCTGTCACAAACTGTTGCAATAGCGTTAACTGCTTCAAACTTTGGTTGATTATTGTCCCATCTCCAGCGCCAAACGCTTGACGACGTCTTTCGTTTCTCTAAATTGTACAAGCGTGAGATGGCGAGGTTTTGAACAGCCCCCACTCCACCACCGGTTCATTCCATCTTAACTTATAAGATTTACGAAGGATGTCGAAGCATGGAAATGGGTACTGTTAAGTGGTTCAACAACGCCAAAGGGTTTGGCTTCATCTGCCCCGAAGGCGGCGGCGAGGATATCTTCGCTCACTATTCCACCATTCAGATGGATGGTTACAGAACGCTCAAAGCCGGGCAGTCCGTCCGGTTCGATGTCCACCAGGGACCAAAAGGCAATCATGCAAGCCTTATCGTCCCCATTGAAGCAGAGACGGTTGCATAGCTCTCTGTTTTATTGTGTACATCCCGCAGTCAAAATGCCAGCCCGATCGGCTGGCATTTTTATTTTCGGGTTATTCCCGAGCCAGCGCATCCACCGGATCCAGCCGCGCCGCGTTGCGGGCGGGCAACCAGCCAAACAAAATGCCGGTAAAGGTTGAACACAAGAATGCGGTAATAATGGCCACCGGCGAGAAGCCAATCTCCCAGCCGGGTAAAAAGAGCTGGAGCGCGAAGGCGATCATCATCGAGAGCGCAATCCCCATCGCACCGCCGACCAGACACACCAGCACGGCTTCAATCAAAAACTGCTGCAGCACGTCGCTGGCTCTGGCCCCGACCGCCATGCGGATGCCAATCTCCCGGGTACGCTCGGTTACCGACACCAGCATGATGTTCATCACCCCGATACCGCCGACGACCAGCGAAATCACCGCCACCAGCGTGAGGAACAGCTGAAGAGTACGTGTGGTCTTTTCCGCCGTTTTCAAGAGGCCGTCCATATTCCAGGTGAAGAAATCTTTCTTCCCGTGGCGCAGGGTGAGCAGCCGCTCAAGCTGCTGTTCGGCCATGGCGCTGTCGTAGCCCTCCTTCACGCGCACGGTGATGGAGTTGAGCCAGGATTGCCCCATAATCCGCCCGGAGATGGTGGTATAGGGAAGCCAGACGCGCAGGATCTTGCTGCTGCCAAACATCGACTGCTTCTCTTCCGCCACGCCGATGACCGTGGCAGGCATGTTGCCGACCAGGATCACTTCGCCCACCACGTTAGCTTTATTGGGGAAAAGCTGCCTGCGCGAGTTTGCGTCCAGCACCACCACCTGCGCCCTGCCCGCCAGCTGTTCGGCGTTGAAGGTGGCACCTTCGCTGAAGGTCATACCGTAGACGTTGAAATAATCCCCGCTGACGCCGTTCGCGCTGGCCGCCACGTCAACATTGCCCACGCGCAGGCGCAGGTTTTGCGACACCGCAGGCGTGGCGGAGTTGACCCACGGCTGCTTCTGAATGGCCGCCAGATCGTCGTATTTCAGCGCCTGCTGATACTGCGGCTCGTCGTCACCAAAGTCTTTGCCGGGATAGACGTCAATGGTGTTGGTCCCGATTGCGCGGATATCGGCCAGCACCAGCTGCTTGGCCGCATCGCCCACCACCACAATCGACACCACCGAGGCGATACCGATGATAATGCCGAGCATGGTCAGCAGCGTACGCATTTTATTGGCCGCCATCGCCAGCCAGGCCATGGTCAATGCTTCACGAAAGCCGCTGGAAAATTGCCCCCATCCGGTTGATGCCGGAAGCACTTCTTTCGGCGCCGCAGCCCTGGACTCACGCGGCGGCGGGTTGCCGACCAGCTCGCCGTCGTGGATCTCAATGATTCGCTCCGCCTGCGCCGCCACCTGCGGATCGTGGGTCACGATAATGACCGTATGCCCCTGATCGCGAAGCTGGTGCAGGATCGCCATCACCTCTTCGCCGGAATGGCTGTCGAGCGCGCCGGTTGGCTCATCCGCGAGGATCACCTGCCCACCGTTCATCAGGGCTCGGGCAATACTCACGCGCTGCTGCTGGCCGCCGGACAACTGCGAGGGCTGATACTCCACCCGCTCCGCCAGCCCCAGGCGCGTCAGCAGCATCTGCGCGCGCTCGAGGCGTTTTTTCCGCTCGACGCCCGCATAGACCGCCGGTACTTCTACGTTCTGCGCGGCATTGAGGTGAGAAAGCAGATGGTAACGCTGGAAGATAAAGCCGAAGTGCTCCCGACGCAGCTTCGCCAGCGCGTCGCCGTCCAGCGTTGAGACGTCCGTCCCGGCCACGCGGTACGTGCCGCTGGTCGGTTTATCCAGGCAGCCGAGAATGTTCATCAGCGTCGATTTACCGGAGCCCGATGCCCCGACAATCGCCACCATCTCGCCCGCCTCCACGCGCAGGGAGATGCCTTTTAGCACCTCCACCGGGCCATCGCCCGACGGATAGCTGCGGCGAATGTCTTTCAGCTCAAGCAATGCCGTCATTTCGCGGCTCCGGGCAGGCTTTCGCTGATGACAACCTCCTCACCCTCTTCCAGCCCTTTCACCACCACCACGTCGGTGTCGTTGCGCGCGCCAATCACCACTTCGCGCTCGCGCGTTTCGCCGTTGCGCAGCACTTTCACTTTATAGCGGCTATCACCGGCGGACTCACCCAGCGCGGAGAGGGGAATGGTCAGCACGTTCTTCACGCCGGTCAGCTGGATATGCACCTGCGCGGTCATGTCGAGACGCAGCACGCCCTGCGGGTTCGGCACTTCAAAACGGGCATAGTAGAAGATGGCGTCGTTAACCTTTTCCGGCGTCGGGAGAATGTCTTTCAGCACGCCTTCGTAGCGCGTCTGCGGATCGCCCAGCACCGTAAACCAGGCATTCTGCCCCGGTCTGAGATGGATAACGTCCGCCTCCGAGACCTGAGCTTTGACCAGCATGGTGCTCATGTCCGCCAGCGTCAGAATGTTGGGCGCCTGCTGCGCGGCAATCACCGTCTGCCCCTGCAGCGTGGTAATTTGCGTCACTTCCCCGGCCATCGGCGCAACGATTTTGGTGTAGTCGAGGTTGGTTTTCGCCGTATCCAGCGAGGCCTGGTTGCGTTTGATTTGCGCGTCAATCGTGCCAATCTGCGCCTGCTTCACCGCCAGTTCCGTGGTGGCCGTATCTAAATCCTGCTTCGAGATCGCCTGGGTTTTGGCCAGCGCCTGCTGACGGGTCAGCGTCACCTGGGCCAGGTTACGCTCTGCCTGCGCCTGCGCACGCTGCGCGCGCAGCTCCATCAGCGTGGCTTCCACCTCGCGGATCTGGTTCTCGGCCTGTTCAGGATCGATCACGCCGAGCAGCTGGCCTTTTTTTACCTTATCGCCAATCTCAACCGACAGCGTTTTCAGCTGACCGCTGACCTGCGCGCCGACGTCAACCTTGCGCAGGGCATCAAGCTTGCCCGTCGCGAGGACGTTTTGATGCAGTTCGCCAGGACGAACAATCAGCGTCTGATACTGCGGCACCGGCGCGTTCAGCACCTGCCATAGCCAGTACCCACCGGCTAACACCACGACCGCCAGCAGCAGAAACAGCGTTCTGCGTTTTCCCTTGAGGTTCATAAATATTCCAAATAAATGTTCTGGCAATGATAAATGCTGATTCTATCTAAACGACTCCTCAACGAAACCCCTGTTCTCCGAAATCGTCACAATTTGTTTACGAGACGTTGAAAGTCCGCCTGCTGAAATGGAGATCTTCATCAAGAAGCAGGATCTAACATGTCTTCCATCGTCGATACACCTTTTTCAAACCTGCCACAGCCTGCATCGGGTTGGCAGCTCTTCAGTCATCTGGCTTCCGGTAAGCTCACGCCAGGGCTGGCGTGGCAAAACCCCGCCTATCGACGTAAATTCATGCTACGTTCGCTGGCGACGCCTGTAAGTACCGCTCGCCTGTTGACGAGCCTTGCAAAACAGCCGAGCCTGATGCAAATGCTGCAGGTGCAGCCAGGACTGCCGTGCCGTCTGCATCGCCCCTGGCTGACGGTGAATATGGATCGCCAGCAGGCCCTTGAGTCCCTTAACTGGCACTATCAAACGATGAGCCGCCATATGCCGGCATCGCTGCTCTCGGGCTATCTGTCGAAAAAGGGCTTCACGCTGCTCACCTTAACCGGTAAAGATGAAGAGCAATTTACCGTCCGCCTGTGCGCCGATGCGTTTCTGGATAAAGAAGGGGAAGCCACCCTCGCCTTCTGCGACCACCAGAATACGGTGCTGGCCGAGATGACCTTCACCCTGTGCCAGCTTGAGGGAAAATCGACGCTGTTTATCGGCGGCCTGCAGGGCGCAAAAGCCCACGTTCCCCATGAGCTGATCCAGGGTGCGACGAAGGCCTGCCATGGTCTGTTCCCAAAACGTCTGCTGGTCGAAGCCGCCATGACCCTCGGCACCGCCTTCCCGGTAGAACAGATTGTCGCCGTCAGTAATGACACCCATATTTATCGCAGCTGGCGCTACCGCAAGAAAAAAGAGGGGAAACTGTTGGCCGATTACGACAGTTTCTGGATCTCCATCGGCGGCGAAAAGCAGGATAGCGGCAACTTCATGCTGCCACTCGTCATGCCGCGTAAACCGATGGAAGAGATTGCGAGCAAAAAACGCTCCGAATATCGCCGCCGCTACGCGCTGCTGGACAGCCTGATTCAGCAGGTGAACCAGGCGACTCAACGTTAATCCGCTCTCCCGCGTGCCAGCCACAGCACGCGGGAAAACATCTTCCGCAGCAGGGTCGGCACCGCCTCCACGCCCCGTCTCCCCGCTTCCGTCGCCACTTCAATGGCTAAATCCGGTTTTGAAGAACGATGAATAGCTTTGGCGATCACGCGCCGCATGTTCATCGGGACATCGACCGGCACCATGGCAATTCGGTGGAATACGTCGTCGAACCCCTGACGATACATAAAGTGCTCCATGTCCATCGCGGGCAGCATGGTTAAATGGTCGCGCTCTTCCTCGCGCTCGTTATTCAGCAGGCTACGCACGGTCGAGGCATATTTTTTGCCCGCCTCATCACCGTCGACCAGAACGTGCCACTCGATCCCCATCCGGCGGGCAAATTTTATCAGCGGCTTGAGTCCCGACTGGGCGAATTCAATCACCTTAATGCCTTCCGCATCAAAATGGTGGCCGCACTGGCGCGCCAGTTCGTTGATGACCCAGGTTTCCGTCTCTCCTTCCACCAGCAGCCAGCAGCGGGCAAAGAGCGACGACGCGCGGTTAAAGCGAATATGAAACGCGATGCGCCGCCCGTCTTCCGCGTTCAATCCACCCGGACCTAACCGGTAGGCGGAGACGCGGGAAGATTCACGCACCAGACGACAGACGTGCTCGACCGGCGTCAGCGATAATAATTCGCCGGAATTGGTGGTCGTAACGCGCTGGAGCGGCAGCAGATTCAGCAGATGCCATGCCACGGAGAGCATGATGGGATGCAGGCGCGTTTCCGGGTCTTCCACCAGCAGCAGCGGCCGGGCGTCCCGGTCAAGACGCACGGTGCCTTTGGCCTGCAGAAGCGTTGAAAACAGACCCAGCAAAATCACCCGATGGGTACGACCGCCGGGCCGGTCGATCATCCGGTTAATGATATCGAGGTAGCGCCAGCTGCGCTGTTCGTCATGAGAGCGGCGGCGCATCAGGCGATGGCGCGACTCCGACGTTCCCTGCTCGGAAAAATAGTGCTCCAGCAGCTGTACCATTGCGGACAACCCCTGACGAATTTGACCGTCGGTCAGATTCTGCGGACGCGACACCAGCTCTCTCGCCAGAAAATCCAGCTCGCGGGCGGTGACTTCCACTTCCGGCATATTCGGTACGGTACCGTTACGGATGCGCCGCATAAAACGCGCGTCGCGCAGGCGCAGCACCGGCGTCAGGCGGATCAGGTGGCGGGCCAGATCGTCGATATTGTCCAGCGGGATCGGGCCGGCCTTCTCATCAAGAAAATCACGCAGGGTCAGCACGCCCTCGTTTTCCGCCATCTCCCCTTCCAGCCGGTAGAATATCCGGTGGAAACCATCATCGCACGGCACCCAGCAGGGTGACAGCGGGCGGAAGCGACGCACGCGATGACGTCCGGGCTCGGATTCGCGGAACGTCAGGATGATATGCAGGTGCTTCTCGCGCCCCGTCACGTCGCCGGGGGGGAACCAGAAATCGTCGCGAACGAAGTGATACAGATCGTCTTCGGGCGAAAGCAGTAACGTCAGCGCATCCAGCAGGCTGGACTTACCCCAGGCGTTCTCGCCGATCAGGACGTTGTTCTGTTCCAGCTGCAGCGACAGGCGGTTAATACCGCGAAACCCGACAATTTCCACACGTTCGAGAAGCATAAATCCCCCGCGCAATGTTCACTTTTTCCTTTAAGTTATCAGCAGTATAGCGGGAGGCGCCCTGTCACGACAGCACAACATTCACCCTGACGAGAATTGGTCTATGCTCTATTTACCGCTGATTTGAACAAGGATTGACATCACATTGCCTTAAATCAAATTAATCGAATTTATTTAAGTGGCGAAGGGGTGTTATTGGTTTCTAAAATACGGACTCTTTGAGTCGTCATCCCTTTATGGCGATATATCCCGTGCGCGGGAAAGCGTGCGGAAAATTATTTGAGGTGGTTATGTTTAGAAAATTGGCAGCAGAATGCTTTGGTACATTCTGGCTGGTATTTGGTGGCTGCGGTAGCGCCGTTCTGGCAGCAGCATTCCCGGAATTAGGTATCGGTTTTGTCGGCGTCGCGCTGGCATTTGGTTTAACCGTATTAACCATGGCCTTTGCCGTGGGGCATATTTCCGGCGGTCATTTTAACCCGGCAGTGACATTAGGTTTATGGGCCGGCGGTCGTTTTCCGGCGAAAGAGGTAATTGGTTATATTGTCGCTCAGGTGGTGGGCGGTATTATCGCAGCGGGCGTTCTGTACGTCATTGCCAGCGGTAAAGCTGGCTTCGACGCGGCGGCCAGCGGCTTCGCCTCTAACGGCTTCGGCGAGCATTCTCCGGGCGGTTATTCCATGCTGTCTGCCATCGTGATTGAAATTGTGCTGACCGCAGGTTTCCTGCTGGTGATCCACGGCGCAACCGACAAACACGCGCCAGCCGGTTTCGCACCGATCGCCATTGGTCTGGCACTGACGCTTATCCACCTGATCTCCATTCCGGTCACCAACACCTCCGTTAACCCGGCACGCAGCACCGCCGTCGCCATCTTCCAGGGCGGCTGGGCGCTTGAGCAGCTCTGGCTGTTCTGGGTGATGCCGATTATCGGCGGTATCCTGGGTGGCGTGCTATACCGCACCCTGCTGGAAAAACGCGATTAATTGCGCGCGGTGTCGGGTGGCGCTAACGCTTACCCGACCCACGTGAGTGTGCACTTGTAGGCCGGGTAAGGCGCAGCCGCCACCCGGCTTTTTTATTGCCGCTTTACTGAACAGTCTTTATTGGGTAGTGTCTCTGGCGCTCAACAGATACTCAAAAGGACCGGCTGTTCATGTTTTCAGGACTCCTCATTATTCTGCTGCCCCTGATTGTGGGCTATCTCATCCCGCTGCACAGAGAATCCGCATTACGGCTTATCAACCGTTTTCTCAGCTGGATTGTTTACGTCATTCTTTTCTTTATGGGGATCAGCCTGGCCTTCCTGGATAATCTGGCGACGAATCTGCTTTCCATCCTGCATTATTCTGTGGTCACCGTGGTGGTTATTTTGCTGTGTAATATCGCCGCATTATTCTGGCTTGAGCGCACCGTTCCGTGGAAAAACCATCATCATCAGGAAAAACTGCCTTCCCGAATTGCGATGGCGCTGGAATCATTAAAACTGTGCGGCGTCGTGGTGCTCGGTTTTCTTCTTGGGCTGACCGGCTGGGCATTTTTACAGCACGCGACAGAGGCCAGTGAATATACGCTAATTTTCCTGCTGTTCCTGATCGGTATCCAGCTGCGAAATAATGGCATGACGCTGAAGCAAATTGTTTTAAACCGTCGGGGAATGATGGTTGCGGTCATTGTGGTCGCCAGTTCCATGGTAGCGGGCGTCATTAACGCCTTTATTCTCGACCTGCCGCTGAAAACCGGCCTCGCGATGGCGTCAGGCTTTGGCTGGTATTCCCTCTCCGGTATCCTGCTGACCGAATCCTTTGGCCCGGTCATCGGCAGTGCCGCCTTCTTTAACGATCTGGCGCGCGAGCTGCTCGCCATTATGCTGATCCCGGGGCTGGTTCGCCGCAGCCGCTCTACCGCGCTGGGCCTGTGCGGCGCGACGTCGATGGACTTTACCCTGCCAGTGTTACAACGCTCTGGCGGGCTGGAGATGGTGCCCGCCGCCATCGTTCACGGCTTTATTTTAAGCCTGCTGGTTCCGGTTCTGATGGCCGTCTTCTCGGCCTGATACCTCTTTGGCGGTAGGGCGCCTGCCGCCAAAATTGCGCTAAATCAATCTCCCTCTATTTTGTAGCAGAAAGCCCTTTTCTCCGTTCTGGCACAGGCATAACCTTAAACATGTATATCAAATATAACTTTAACAGGTGTGATTATGTTTTGTGTGCAATGTGAACAAACCATCCGTACCCCCGCAGGCAATGGCTGCTCTTACGCACAGGGTATGTGCGGCAAAACCGCAGAAACATCTGACCTGCAGGACCTGCTGATTGCCGCCCTGCAAGGCCTTTCCGCATGGGCGTTTAAAGCCCGCGAATATGGCATCATCGACCACTACGTCGACAGCTTCGCCCCGCGCGCCTTCTTCTCCACGCTGACCAACGTTAACTTCGACTCTCCGCGCATTGTTGGCTATGCCCGCGAAGCCATTGCCCTGCGTGAAGCGCTGAAGGCGCAGTGCCTGAAGGCGGATGCTAACGCCCGCGTGGAAAACCCGATGTCTGAACTCCAGCTGGTAAGCGACGATCTCGGCGATCTGCAGCGTCAGGCGGCCGAATTCACCCCAAACAAAGACAAAGCAGCGATTGGCGAGAACATTCTCGGCCTGCGCTTGCTGTGCCTGTACGGCCTGAAAGGCGCTGCGGCCTATATGGAACACGCGCACGTGCTCGGTCAGTACGATAACGACATCTACGCCCAGTACCATAAAATCATGGCGTGGCTGGGCACCTGGCCTGCCGATATGAACGCGCTGCTGGAATGCTCAATGGAAATCGGCCAGATGAACTTCCGCGTGATGAGCATTCTGGATGCGGGTGAAACCGGCACCTACGGCCACCCGACGCCGACGCAGGTCAACGTCAAAGCGACCGAGGGCAAATGCATCCTGATCTCCGGTCATGACCTGAAAGATCTCTACAACCTGCTGAAGCAAACCGAAGGCACCGGCGTTAACGTCTATACCCACGGTGAAATGCTGCCAGCGCACGGCTATCCGGAGCTGCGTAAATTCAAGCACCTGATCGGTAACTACGGCAGCGGCTGGCAGAACCAGCAGGTGGAATTTGCCCGCTTCCCTGGTCCTATCGTGATGACCTCTAACTGCATCATCGACCCGACCGTGGGCGCGTATGACGACCGCATCTGGACCCGCAGCATCGTCGGCTGGCCGGGCGTGAGCCATCTTGAAGGTGACGATTTCGGACCGGTGATAGCGCAAGCGCAGCAGATGGCAGGCTTCCCGTACAGCGAGATCCCGCATCTGATCACCGTCGGCTTCGGGCGTGAAACCCTGCTCGGCGCCGCCGATTCGCTGATTGACCTCGTCAGCCGCGAAAAGCTGCGCCACATCTTCCTCGTCGGCGGCTGCGACGGCGCGCGCGGCGAGCGTAACTACTTTACCGATTTCGCCACCCGCGTGCCGGAAGACTGCCTGATCCTGACCCTGGCGTGCGGTAAATACCGTTTCAACAAGCTGGACTTCGGCAACATCGAAGGCCTGCCGCGCCTGATCGATGCGGGCCAGTGTAACGATGCTTACTCGGCCATTATTCTGGCGGTCACGCTGGCGGAAAAACTGGGCTGCGGCGTCAACGATCTGCCGCTCTCGCTGGTGCTCTCCTGGTTTGAGCAGAAAGCGATTGTCATCCTGCTGACCCTGCTCTCTCTGGGCGTGACCAACATCGTGACCGGCCCGACAGCGCCTGGCTTCCTGACGCCGGACCTGCTGGCCGTGCTGAACGAGAAATTCGGCCTGCGTTCCGTGACCAACGTTGAAGACGATATGAAGCAGCTGTTGAGCGCGTAAGGAGTAATTTATGACCATGCCAACCTCACAATGCCCGTGGCGGATGCAGGTGCATCACATCCATCAGGAGACGCCGGATGTGTGGACGCTGTCGCTGCTGTGCCACGACTACTATCCGTACCGAGCAGGTCAGTATGCGCTGGTTAGCGTTCGCCATTCGGCGGACACCCTGCGCGCCTACACCCTCTCCTCCACGCCGGGCGTCAGCGAATACATCACGCTCACCGTCCGCCGCATTGATGACGGTGCCGGCTCTCAGTGGCTGACCCGTGACGTGAAGCGCGGGGATTATATCTGGCTCTCCGACGCGCAGGGTGAATTCACCTGTGACGACAAAGCGGACGATAAATTCCTGCTGCTGGCGGCGGGCTGTGGCGTAACGCCGATTATGTCGATGCGCCGCTGGCTGGCAAAAAACCGCCCGCAGGCCGACGTGCAGGCGATCTTCAGCGTGCGCTCCCCGGACGATGTCATTTTTGCCGAGGAGTGGCGTGATTATCCGGTGACGCTGGTGGCTGAGCACAACGCAACGCACGGTTTTGTGCCCGGTCGCCTGAGCCGCGAGCTGCTGCAAAGCGTGCCGGATATCGCGAACCGCACCGTGATGACCTGCGGCCCGGCGCCGTACATGGCTATCGTGGAAGAAGAAGTGAAAGCGCTAGGCGTGACCCGTTTCTTCAAAGAGCAGTTCTTCACGCCGGTGGCGGAAGCGGCAACCAGCGGGATTCAGTTCACCAAACTGCAGCCTGCGCAGACCTTCTTTGGCCGCGTGGGCACGACGCTGCTGGAGGCGCTGGAAAGCAACAACGTACCGGTGGCGGCGGCCTGCCGTGCCGGGGTGTGCGGCTGCTGTAAAACAAAGGTGGTTTCCGGGGAGTACACCGTCACCAGCACCATGACGCTGTCCGACGCGGAAATTGCCGAGGGTTACGTGCTGGCGTGCTCGTGCCATCCGCAGGGCGATCTGGTCCTCGCATAAACAATAAACGCTCGTTCGTAGGCCCGGTAAGCGTCAGCGCCACCGGGCTTTTTTGCCGGGTGGCACTGCGTTTACCCGGCCTACGTTGTGCCTACTGCCTGTTCGGCATTCGACCCTAACCACCGACGCTTACCCGGCTGAAGTGCTTTCTAAGCTGCCTGTACGGCAGTGAACTAGTCGGCCTTCTTTTGGCGGCAAGCTACAGATTTCTAAGCTGCCTGTACGGCAGTGAACGCTCGTCACCAGGGTTAACTGATTTGTCGGAATTTTCTAAGCTGCCTGTACGGCAGTGAACAGGATGCGCGCCAGCGCATCAGCCAGAGGCACTTTCTAAGCTGCCTGTACGGCAGTGAACATAAACCCTCCAGTGTGGTCATTAGTTTACGATTTCTAAGCTGCCTGTACGGCAGTGAACTTTATCAAGCCGATGTATAAACGCCTGTTCCTTTTCTAAGCTGCCTGTATGGCAGTGAACTCCTGGTTTAGCTGGTCGTTGAGAATCTCCATTTTCTAAGCTGCCTGTACGGCAGTGAACAACTTTCAGTCGCCGCCCCTTGTGCTCCTCCTTTTCTAAGCTGCCTGTACGGCAGTGAACTGATGACCATACTGCACAGGCAGCCTGATAACTTTCTAAGCTGCCTGTACGGCAGTGAACGAGGTCGCTGCGTGGATTTATGGACATATGGGATTTCTAAGCTGCCTGTACGGTAGTGAACAGGCTTATTCGTGAATTGCCATCAATGTTTAGTTTCTAAGCTGCCTGTACGGCAGTGAACTCTGGCCGCAGGTAGCCCGGCGCGCCTGCGCGCTTTCTAAGCTGCCTGTACGGCAGTGAACTCGCTGTGATCGGCGGCGGTGTGAATTCGTTCATTTCTAAGCTGCCTGTACGGCAGTGAACAAAAAGGACTATATTCAGTTCCATGCTGTTATTTTCTAAGCTGCCTGTACGGCAGTGAACTCTATTACACAGTAGACCGTGCTGGTCATCATTTTCTAAGCTGCCTGTACGGCAGTGAACTTCAAATCCCTCCGGTTGTTGTTCCAGGTATCTTTCTAAGCTGCCTGTACGGCAGTGAACGTGAGTCATTCCCTGCTCTTCGCCCTATTGGCTTTCTAAGCTGCCTGTACGGCAGTGAACACGTGGGCGGTTTCGTTTATGGGTACCAGAATTTTCTAAGCTGCCTGTACGGCAGTGAACACGAAAGCCACCGCGGGTTGCGCGACGTGGGCTTTCTAAGCTGCCTGTACGGCAGTGAACAGCAACCCGCGGTAGCGCCGCCGGAGGCATCTTTTCTAAGCTGCCTGTACGGCAGTGAACACTGAGCACTACCAAAACTGCTCTCCTTATTTTTTCTAAGCTGCCTGTACGGCAGTGAACATAAAATTCGCTATTTCGGCTGTGGTGAATATTTTCTAAGCTGCCTGTACGGCAGTGAACAACGAAGAACAATCATAAAACTCGCCGCGCTGTTTCTAAGCTGCCTGTACGGCAGTGAACTGTCGGCGACACTGGACGGCGAGAAGGGCCGGTTTCTAAGCTGCCTGTACGGCAGTGAACTTTATATGCTCCTGAAACGCCAAAGGCGGCGATTTCTAAGCTGCCTGTACGGCAGTGAACTTGATGCGTCGTTCTGGTTCTTCAGGTACTCCATTTCTAAGCTGCCTGTACGGCAGTGAACTTACAGTCCTGCTGGAAATTTGGATATTCCGTTTTCTAAGCTGCCTGTACGGCAGTGAACTGGAACAATCTACACCTATCTTCTTGTGATATAAAGAAATCCCCCTAAAATTCTCCGTAAACCCTTTTTTCCCCACCAACAATTCACCGTTGTGAAATCAACAACTTAAAACTCACCAATAAAAAAGGGTCCGTAGACCCCTTCCCTCGGAACAGATTCCAACCCCTACCGCCACGCAGGTGCTTTCCCCAGCGCAAACCGCCCTGCCCCTAAAAACGCCACTGCCAGCGAGCCGATAAAGAAGTACACCAGGCTTTCAATCGCCCATGCGCCGACCTTGTCGAGCGCGAATGTCTCATCCAATCCCACCATCAGCCACGCCACGATCATCGTAAACGCCAGCACCAGCGCGGCCGGGCGCGTAAAGAGCCCGACAATAATCAGGAGCGGCGCCACCACCTCGCCAATCAACACGCCGTAGGCAATAAACCCCGGCAGCCCTTTCTCCACCAGCATACCGCTGATAAAGCCCACCCCGCCAAACAGCTTATGCAACCCATGAAAGAGCATCAGCCCGCCGACGACAAGTCGTAACAAGAGTTTGCCGAGATCGTCGCACGATAGCTTTTCATTAACAGCAATTAACAATGATTTAACCATTTGAAATGATTCCTGTTTTCACTGAGGTATCATCAGATTATGCCGAAGCGTTGCGCGTGAAAAGCACCTTTTAATTGGGGGGATTTGACGGGCAATACGGAGACTTTCTTCTAAGCTTGTAAGCGTTATCACAAAAAGGAGACGGACAACCATGAAACAAACCGTGGCTGCATATATAGCGAAAACGCTCGAACAGGCTGGCGTAAAACGTATCTGGGGCGTCACCGGCGATTCCCTCAACGGACTCAGCGACAGCCTCAACAAGATGAAGACCATTGAATGGATGCCGACCCGCCATGAAGAGGTTGCCGCGTTTGCCGCAGGCGCTGAAGCACAGCTTACGGGTGAGCTGGCCGTCTGCGCCGGATCCTGCGGGCCGGGTAACCTGCACCTGATCAACGACCTTTTCGACTGCCACCGCAATCACGTGCCGGTGCTGGCGATTGCCGCCCACATCCCCTCTTCCGAAATCGGCAGCGGCTATTTTCAGGAGACGCATCCGCAGGAGCTGTTCCGTGAATGCAGCCACTATTGCGAACTGGTTTCATCCCCGGAGCAGATCCCGCAGGTTCTGGCGATCGCCATGCGCAAGGCCGTGCTGAATCGCGGCGTGTCCGTGGTCGTTATCCCGGGCGACGTGGCGCTCAAGGCCGCGCCGGAAGGAGCCAGCACCCACTGGTATCACGCGCCGCAGCCGGTGGTGACCCCAGCCGAGGAGGAGCTGAAAAAGCTGGCGCAGCTGCTGCGTTACGCCAGCAATATCGCCCTGATGTGCGGCAGCGGCTGTGCGGGCGCGCATAAAGAGCTGCTGGAATTTGCCGGAAAGCTGAAAGCCCCGATCGTCCACGCCCTGCGCGGCAAAGAGCACGTCGAATACGATAACCCCTACGATGTAGGCATGACCGGGCTGATCGGTTTTTCTTCCGGCTTCCACACCATGATGAACGCCGACACGCTGATCCTGCTCGGCACCCAGTTCCCGTACCGCGCGTTTTACCCGACGGATGCCAAAATCATTCAGATTGATATCAACCCGGCCAGCATCGGCGCGCACAGCAAGGTCGATATGGCGCTGGTGGGCGACATCAAATCCACCCTTGCCGCCCTGCTGCCGCTGCTGGAAGAGAAAACCGATCGCAAGTTCCTCGATAAAGCGCTAAGCGACTATCGCGATGCCCGCAAGGGTCTGGACGACCTCGCCAAACCGAGCGACAAAGCCATTCACCCGCAGTATCTGGCGCAGCAGATCAGCCATTACGCGGACGACGATGCCATTTTCACCTGCGACGTCGGCACGCCAACCGTCTGGGCGGCACGCTACCTGAAAATGAACGGCAAGCGCCGACTGCTCGGCTCGTTCAACCACGGCTCGATGGCTAACGCCATGCCGCAGGCGCTGGGCGCAAAAGCAACGGCGCCGGAGCGTCAGGTGGTGGCGATGTGCGGCGACGGCGGGTTCAGCATGCTGATGGGTGATTTCCTGTCGGTGGTGCAGATGAAGCTTCCGCTGAAAATCGTGGTCTTTAACAACAGCGTGCTGGGCTTCGTGGCGATGGAGATGAAGGCAGGCGGTTACCTGACGGACGGCACCGAGCTGCACGACACCAACTTTGCCCGCATCGCAGAGGCCTGCGGCATCACCGGCATCCGCGTGGAGAAAGCGTCCGAGGTGGATGAAGCCCTGCAGCGCGCCTTCTCCATCGACGGCCCGGTACTGGTCGATGTGGTGGTCGCCAAAGAGGAGCTGGCGATCCCGCCACAGATCAAGCTGGAGCAGGCCAAGGGCTTTAGCCTGTACATGCTGCGCGCGATCATCAGCGGTCGCGGTGACGAGGTGATCGAACTGGCAAAAACCAACTGGCTCAGGTAAAACATCTGGCATCGCCTTTTTAAATATAAGGACATGCCATGATTGATTTACGCAGTGATACCGTTACCCGCCCGAGTCGCGCCATGCTCGAAGAGATGATGGCCGCCCCGGTCGGGGACGACGTCTACGGCGATGACCCGACGGTCAACGAACTTCAGCGCTATGCCGCAGAGCTGAGCGGAAAAGAGGCCGCCCTGTTCCTGCCCACCGGCACGCAGGCCAACCTGGTGGCGCTGCTCAGCCACTGCGAGCGCGGTGAAGAGTATATTGTCGGCCAGGGCGCGCATAACTATCTCTACGAAGCGGGCGGTGCCGCGGTGCTCGGCAGCATTCAGCCGCAGCCGATCGACGCCGCGCCGGACGGCACCCTGCCCCTTGATAAAGTCGCGGCGAAAATCAAAGCCGATGATATTCATTTTGCCCGCACCCGTCTGCTCAGCCTCGAAAACACCCACAACGGCAAGGTCCTGCCGCGCGAATACCTGAAGGCGGCGTGGGAGTTTACCCGCGAGCGCGGGCTCGGTCTGCACGTGGATGGCGCGCGCATCTTCAACGCCGTGGTGGAATACGGCTGCGCGCTGAAAGAGATTACGCAATATTGCGACTCGTTCACCATCTGCCTCTCTAAAGGGCTGGGCACCCCAGTGGGTTCCCTGCTGGTGGGCAATGCGGACTACATCAAGCGCGCCAACCGCTGGCGTAAAATGACCGGCGGCGGCATGCGCCAGGCGGGTATTCTGGCGGCTGCCGGGCTGTATGCCCTGAAAAACAACGTGGCGCGCCTGAAGGACGATCACGACAACGCCGCGTGGATGGCGGCGCAGCTGCGTGAAATTGGCGCCGACGTGATGCGCCACGACACCAACATGCTGTTCGTCCGCGTGGGCGATGACCACGCCGCTGCGCTTGGCGAGTTCATGAAAGCACGTGGCGTGCTGATCAACGCCTCACCTGTGGTGCGTCTGGTCATGCATCTCGACGTCAACCGCGAGCAGCTGGCCGACGTGGTAAAACACTGGCAGGCGTTTTTACAGCGATAAGGAGCATCACGTGCCGCAACGCATTCTGGTGCTCGGCGCCAGCGGGTATATCGGTCAGCATCTCACCGCGGCGTTAAGCCAGCAGGGGCACCAGGTGCTGGCTGCGGCACGCAATACCGAACGCCTGCAAAAACTCGGTTTGCCGGGCGTTACCTGTCACAACGTTGACCTCAACTGGCCAAAGGCGCTTCCCGCGCTGCTGGAAGGGGTCGACACGCTTTACTACCTGGTGCACAGCATGGGCGAAGGCGGAGATTTTATCGCCCACGAGCGTCAGGTAGCGATGAACGTCCGCGATGCCCTGCTGCAAAGCCCGGTGAAGCAGGTTATTTTTCTCAGTTCACTTCAGGCACCTGAACGCGAGCAGTCCGATCACCTGCGCGCCCGCCAGCTGACGGCGGACATCCTGCGGGGGGCCAATATCCCCGTCACCGAACTGCGCGCCGGAATCATCGTCGGCGCGGGGTCTGCCGCCTTCGAAGTGATGCGCGATATGGTCTACAACCTGCCGGTGCTCACGCCGCCGCGCTGGGTCCGTTCGCGCACCACGCCGATTGCGCTGGAGAACCTCCTGCATTATCTGGTGGCCCTGCTGGATCACCCGGCGGAGAAACATCGCGTGCTGGAAGCGGCAGGCCCGGAAGTGTTGAGCTATCAGGCGCAGTTCGAACATTTCATGCGCGTCAGCGGCCGCCGCCGCTGGCTGATCCCCATTCCCTTCCCGACGCGCTGGATTTCGGTGTGGTTTTTGAATGTCATCACCTCGGTGCCGCCGACGACCGCCAAAGCGCTGATCCAGGGGCTGAAGCACGATCTGCTGGCCGACGATCGCGCGCTGCGCGCCTTAATTCCTCAGGATCTGATCCGCTTTGACGATGCCGTGCGCAATACGCTCAAGGAAGAAGAACAGCTGGTGAACTCCAGCGACTGGGGCTACGACGCCCAGGCCTTTGCCCGCTGGCGGCCAGAGTATGGTTATTACCCGAAACAGGCGGGCTGCACGGTGAAAACCTCCGCGAGCCTGGCCGCGCTCTGGGAGGTGGTGAACCAGATTGGCGGCAAAGAACGGTATTTCTTCGGTAATCTCCTCTGGCAAACGCGCGGGGCGATGGACCTGCTGGTGGGCCACCGGCTGGCGAAAGGCCGCCCGGCACGCCCGTATCTTGAGGTGGGCGACGCAGTCGACAGCTGGAAGGTGATCGTCGTCGAACCGGAAAAACAGCTGGCGCTGTTGTTCGGCATGAAAGCCCCGGGGCTGGGCCGACTCTGCTTTACCCTGAAAGACAAAGGCGATCATCGTGAACTGGACGTGCGCGCCTGGTGGCACCCGCACGGAATGCCGGGTCTGTTCTACTGGCTGTTGATGATCCCTGCCCACCTGTTTATCTTCCGGGGAATGGCGAAACGCATTGCGCAACGGGCAGAACAAAAGACGGAAAAGATCTAAATAAAACTCTCTTTCTTTCACCTTTCCCATTGCATAGCGCCGTAATTCACGAAAGAATGCGCACGAAATTCTTTTCAACACAGTGGATAGCTATGAAGGTACTGGTTACCGGGGCGACCAGCGGCTTAGGCCGAAATGCGGTCGAATTTCTGCGCAACAAGGGCATCAGCGTCAGGGCTACCGGTCGCAACGAAGCGATGGGTAAGCTGCTGCAAAAAATGGGCGCAGAGTTCGTCCATGCCGACCTGACGGAGCTGGTCTCCTCGCAGGCGAAGGTGATGCTCGCCGGTATCGACACGCTATGGCACTGCTCCAGTTTTACCTCCCCGTGGGGGACCCAGGAAGCCTTCGATCTCGCCAACGTGCGGGCCACCCGTCGTCTGGGGGAATGGGCCGTTGCCTGGGGCGTGCGTAACTTTATTCATATCTCGTCACCGTCACTCTATTTCGACTATCACCACCATCGTGACGTGCAGGAAGATTTCCGCCCTTCTCGCTTTGCCTGCGAGTTTGCCCGCAGCAAGGCGGCCAGCGAAGAGGTCATCGACCTGCTGGCGCAGTCAAACCCGCACACCCGCTTTACGGTCCTGCGTCCGCAGAGCCTGTTCGGGCCGCACGATAAGGTATTTATTCCGCGTCTGGCGCAGATGATGCACCATTACGGCAGCGTGCTGCTGCCGCGCGGTGGCGATGCCCTTGTGGATATGACCTACTACGAAAACGCCGTTCACGCCATGTGGCTGGCCAGCCAGCCGGACTGCGATAAGCTGATCTCCGGTCGCGCCTACAACATCACTAACGGCGAACCCTGCACGCTGCGCAGCATTGTGCAGCGGCTGATCGACGAGCTGCAGATCAACTGCCGTATCCGTTCCGTGCCCTACCCAATGCTGGATATGATCGCCCGCAGCATGGAGCGCTTTGGCAGTAAAACAGCCAAAGAGCCTGCGCTGACGCATTACGGCGTCTCTAAACTCAACTTTGACTTCACGCTGGATATTTCGCGGGCGGAGAATGAGCTGGGGTATAAACCGGTTGTGACGCTGGATGAAGGGATTATGCGCACGGCGGCGTGGCTGCGGGATCACGGGAAGCTGCATCGCTAGCCTTTTTGCCCGGTGGCGGCTTCGCCTTACCGGGCCTACAACGGCTCCGTACTGTCCCCTCGCCCCTTAGCCTCATGTACGAAAACGGCAACCCGAAGGTTGCCGTTTGCTTTTACAGAGCCGTCCAGGCATCAGCCCACGCCAGGCCAGCGCCGGGTTCGTAGTATGCCGGGGCATTGTTACACCAGCCGCTGTACGGGAACGGTTTGCACTGGAACAGTTTACCGTGGTTGTTCACGATATCACCTGCGTTGTACTTGCTGTTCGCGCTCCACGCGGCGTAAGAGCCGGAAGTGCCTTCGTCCTTAGACTCGGCTTTCGCTTTCACATTCAGCAGGTAGGACGTGGTGCTGGTCAGTTCACCATCGCTGACGGTCAGGCCGATTTCGTACTGCTGAGCCGTTGCAGACTCTGGCGCCTTGAAGGTCACCACCGCTTTGTCCTGACCGGTCACGGTCTGGCCATCCTGGGAACGCCAGGTGTAGGTCAACTTGTTACCGTCGGCGTCAGTGGAGCCTTCCGCGCTCAGGGAAACCTGCGCACCCGCTTCAACCGCCCCGATTGGGCCCGCAATCTGCGCCACAGGGGCGTGATTCACGGTAGCCGGTTCAACAGGGGTGGTATCTTCCGCTGGCGTCGTATCCGCTGGCGGCGTGGTGTCTGCCGGGGTTTTGTCTTCTCCTGGGGTCACGGCTGAGCCGTCGTCGTTAATGATGTTCACGTTATAGAACTTCTTAACGCAGTTGGTGTAGTCACCCTCTTTGAACGCGCTGAACGGCGTCTGGTACCCCACCAGCTGGCAGGAGTAGGTCTTACCGTCCGGCGTATCCGGGCTCCACCCCCAGTCCTGCTCCCAGTAGATCTTCAGCGCGCCGGCGCCGCCTTCATCGAACTGCTTCATGTTGGCGCAGCCCAGCACTTCATTCGCCGGAACAGGCACTTTCAGGTAGTTCGCGAACTCTTTGTAGTACTTGATGCGGTTTTCAGACTGGGCAATCTCGGTTGGGCCGCCGCACTCTACGCCACCGTTGATGATCTGGGTGGTCACGCCGAAGCCCGGAACCAGTCCGTTGGCTTTATCGTGATCGTTTGGCTGCCAGGTGCCGTCGATAACCTGCAGCATGCTTGGTTTTGGCGGCTGCGGATAGGCGAAGAAGAAGATCGCACTTGCCAGGTTCAGCCAGGTATCCGCCACCAGCTCAGGCTTGTCGAGCAGGGTGCGGACGGTGCCAAACATCGCTTCAGAGAACGGACCGTAGTTGTAGTTGTAAGACAGCTGCTTCGCGCCGCGGCCAAAGTAGCTTACGAAGTCGCCGTCTTTGTCCTTACCGCATGGCCAGGTCTGTCCCTGCCAGATGTCAGGGTTACATTCGCCGTTATAGCCGCCTTTCTGGCCTTCGGTCCACCCCATTTCACGGACGTGAACCAGGGCCTGACGCCACTCGGCTTCCGGACGCCAGCTCTCATGGCCGCCGGTTTCCTGCGCAAAGTGGGCGAACATGGTCGCCAGCTCTTTGCGGCAGATGGCGTCGCTGTCGCGACCATCGTTATAGGTCTTACACAGTGCCGGGAATTTACCAACAGCCTTCAGGAAGTTACTGTAGGTATAAGACTGAGCGCGCAGCGGGAAGAGATATTCCCAGTCGCTGGCCTTCACGATCCCTTCAACGCGCTTGACGTTGTCAGGGTTCGAGGCACGACCTGGCTCAATCTGCTCAACGAGGCTATTGTCCAGGGTCGCAATGGTATCCTTCACCGAAACCATCAGCGGGAAATTGGTCAGCTCTTTTTCCTTTTTCGCCAGATCGCTGGCTTTCATGGTGTACGGCTCACTGCTGGCCGCCTGCAGTGATGCAGCCTGGGCCATAAAGGGTGCAATACATGCCCCCGCCACGAGAACGCTCAGTAATGTCCTTTTCGTCATTTCAAATAATCCTGTATTTAAGCAACTAGGGTGAGTACATTCCCGGCTTATGTATTACTCCCTTAATAAATAAGCCAGAGAGTGTGGTTCTTTTTCATTTTCTGAAGAACACCGAAAGGAATTCTTCAAAAAATAAAAATAACGCTACGGTTATTTACCCGATTTTATTTGCTGATACTTCGCCCACACTTTATGGGCATAACGCATGCGCTGCGGATAATTTTCTTTTTTCAATCCGGCGTTATACGCGCCCACCGCTTCCCAGTTATAGCCATACACGTTTATCATCCCGGACAGGATGGAGGCGCCGACCATAATGGAGGTACAGGGCTCATTAATAAGCTGATTTTCATCAATACCCTGACGTTCTAACTCACTGAAGTGTGAGCTGTTAATCTGCATCAACCCGACGTCACGCGTGCCGTCGTGGTTCCAGCCTACCGCGTGGGGATTCATTCCGGATTCGACTTTGGCAATTGCATACAATAACCACGGATCGACATGATAATAATGTCCGGCGTTATCCCAACAGTTCGCGAATACGCTTTGACTAAACAGCAGTAAAAATATAATCACGCGTTTCATGAGCACCTGCTTTTTAAATACTGAACCTCTTTCCGCTCATCATTAGCGATAATGCTGAAGTGTTGGTCACACCCGAAGTGGGGTGTGACCAACTATTGCGGGTTGATATCATTCCCGCAATCCACGGTTCAGAAGGTTATTTGCAGTCTGTTGAAGGACCTTCTTTCACCCATACATCGCTGTTAGCCGGGTTGTCACCGCGGGTCCACCATTTGGCACGGTAAACGTTGCCCTGGTAGGTTGTGGTTTCGCCGCCGTTATAAACCAGGTCAGAACGCCAGTTCATCTTCACGTTGCTGACCAGCTCCCAGGCATCCACACCGAAGCCAGGCTGGTTGCCTTGCGTCCAGTACTTCGCTTTCCACACCAGATGGTCGAAGCTCACGGTATCGCCACTGTTGTAGATTTTGCTGGCATCCCACGCGGCATATTTGCTGGCGTTAGCATCGACAGGCGCATCGCAGCTACCGGTTGCAGACCCTTCGTCAGATGGCGGGGTCACGTCATCAGACGGAGGCGTAACTTCATCAGAGGGTGGCGTTACGTCATCAGACGGAGGTGTAACCTCATCAGACGGTGGTGTAACGTCAGCCGGTTTCGGATTCACGGTAACCTGCACGTTAGACTGCACGCTGGTTTTGCCGTCGCCTACAACTACGCTCAGCGTATAGGTAGACGTGGTGGCAACGTCTGGTGCAGTAATCGTCACGTTCGCGGTATCGGTACCGGTTGCATGCATATCCGCTGGCACGCTCCAGGAGAAGGTCATCGCATCACCGTCTGGATCCACAGCCTGCGCGTGCAGAGCATAGGTTTCTCCTGCCTGCAGCGTCACTGCCTCCATTGCGTTCACGACTGGCGCCTGGTTAGCTTTTGGCGCTTTATTCACAACCTGCACATCAATGGCGTTGCTCAGGCCTTTAGCATCCGTAACCGTCAGGCGGAACACCATGGTCTGATCGCTGGTCGCTGCCGCAACGTTGAAGGTGGCTTTCGCTTTGGTGCTGTTGGAGAGAGTTACAGATGGGCCAGAAACCTGGGTCCATTTGTAGGTAATCGCATCGCCGTCTGGATCGCTGGAAGCAGAACCATCAAGCGTGACGGTTGCCGGGCCAGAGACGTTCTGATCCGCAGAAGACGCGATTGGCGCATGGTTGGTGACCACCGGATCGACCGGGGTAGAACCGCCCAGCAGACTTTCGTTCATCGCGTTCAGGATGTCGCCGGTATCAGAGTCAATAGACCAGGCAAAGAGTCCGCCCAGGTTTTTCGACAGCACATACTTGCCTTTAGCGGCGGTAGAGCGTGCATCTTCATAGGTGATCAGGTCGCCGGTAGACTTATTGAAGACATATGGCGCTTCAGCATTCGCGTCGTAACCATATTCCCAGCCAGGCTTGCCTTTGTACTCGTTAACGATCTGACGGTAGTCGACCACGCCAGGTTCCCAGGTACCTTTCACCATACCGGTTGCGGTACCCGTGAATGGATTGTCACCGGTGTAGCCATGCACGCCAGTCCAGCCGCGGCCATACATGCCCGCACCCACCACGATCTTGCCTGGCTGTACGCCCTGAGCAAGCAGCGCGTCCACGCCGTTCTCGGTGGTGTAGTTTGTGTCCGGGCGCCATGACGGCGCGCGCAGTGCGGCCTGGTGGCCCAGCTCGGTGTTGCTCCAGCCGCCGTAGAAGTCATAGCTCATCAGGAAGATGTGGTCGAGGTACTGCTGAGCAGCGGTGTAATCCACGTCTTCAATCTTATCGCGGCCCGCACCGATGGCGCTGGTCAGTTCATAGGTACGGCCAGTCTGTGCAGACAGCTCGTTCAGCATGGTGCGCAGGTCATGCATCAGGGCGGTATACGTCGCTTTATCCTGCTGCGGGTTACCCAGGTGTTCGCTCACGCCGCCGCCGCCAGGGAATTCCCAGTCGATATCCACACCGTCAAAGAACTTCCAGGTCTGCAGGAAATCTTTCACAGAGGAGACGAAGCGGGCACGGATTGCCGGGTCGCCCATGTGGAAGAACGGATCGGACAGCGTCCAGCCACCGATGGATGGCAGCACTTTCAGGTCCGGATGCGCTTTTTTCAGCGCCATCAGCTGGCCAAAGTTACCTTTGTACGGGTCGTCCCAGTTGGAGACGCCAGACTGCGGTTTTTGCAGCGCAGCCCACGGATCGTGAATGGCGACGGTATAGTCCGGACGACCCGCGCAGTCGCGCTGCAGTACGGAGAAGCTGTTACCGCCTTCAACGGTTTTCAGGCCATCGTTGATGCCGTCGCCGCCACAGATTGGAATGAAGCCATAGAGGATGTGGTTAAGGTTCGCTGCCGGGATTTTATCAACCGGGAAGTTACGATCGTAAACGCCCCATTCAGGGAAATACGCCGCAACCACTTTATCAGTATGTTTGGCGAACGTTTTGTTGTTCTCCTGCAGCGGCGCGTTCAGCGGCAGCAGATGGCTGCCGTCGGTGTCCGCCACGATGATCAGCTTGCTGGCGCTTTTGGTACAGCCGCTGGCATTACAGACTTCCACCTGCTCCTGATAACGTCCGCCCTTTTTCACTTTAAAGGTGGCTGAGCCGCTTGCACCAGCTGCGCCGGTCCACACGGTTTTACCATCCAGCAGCACTTTTGCAGACGTTGGCGCGTCGCCGCTCCACACGTTCCACTCGACTTTCACATCCACGCCGTCGTTATGTACCTTGACGAGGCTGTTGTAATCCTGCGCGGCCTGATCCACCTCGACCAGCGCAAATTTGTCATTGCCGGAGCCGATGGTCGGTGCACCTGGCGCAGCAGCGAATGCAGAACCGGTTGCCGCTGCAATAAAGAGCGCCAGATATTTAGGCTTAATAAATTTCATTTTTCTTTCCTGATAAATTTATTCGTAAACGAAATTGATCCATGTCTTCCTTTAGAACATGGAATGATATTCACATAGTGCGTTTTTAAATACGCAGACAGCCGTTATCCAAACCTTAAAGACGCGTTGTATTCCTCCATTAAAAGATACAAGCTAAAAATCCGTGTAGCTTATGCCTTTTACGATACACTGAGGATAAAAGGTCGTCCTTCTCTTTCCTCGTCGAAAATATTGATAAAAAAACTTGACCCGGTTATTTAATAGGTATTCACAAATAGCTGGCAGGTATAGAGCGCTATTCCAGCAAAAGCCAGATAAGGTCCGAAAGCGATGGTTAGGTTATTTTTATTCGATTTATTTAATAGCAAATAGCCCACTATGCCACTTAATGCGGCAATTAATTCAATCGCAGGCAGTGACTGCCAGCCGCACCAGGCGCCCAGCGCCGCCAGCAGCTTGAAATCGCCGTAGCCCAGCCCTTCCCGACGGGTAAGCAGACGAAACGCCCAGTACACCAGCCAGAGCGAAAGATAGCCTGCCACCGCGCCCAGCAGCGCATCACGCAGGGGCAGCCCGTGGCTGAAGGCGTGGAACAGCAGCCCGGCCCAGAGCAGCGGCTGCGTCAGGCAGTCGGGCAGCAGCTGGTGCTGTCCGTCAATCATCGCCAGCGGCAGCAGAAAGGCCACCAGCACCCACAGCGAGAAAAGGGATGCTAAGTCCGGTATCCACCGGGCGGTGAGGCCAAAGAACACCGCCGTCAACAGCTCGAGTAAAAATAACCGCAGCGGAATCGGCGACTTGCAGCAACGACAGCGTCCCCGCAGCGCCAGCCAGCTCAACAGCGGGATGTTCTCCCATGCGCGCAGTGCATGCTGGCAGACGGGACAGTGTGACGCCGGGAAAAGCAGGTTGCTGCGGCTCTCCTCCTCTAGCACCATCCCCGGCACGCGATCCACCACAACGCCGAGAAAACTCCCCAGGATCGCGCCGAATACGCCGCTCATCTCGGCAAACCCGACGGGATAACTCTCCCGGACGAGTATCAGCCCGTTCATGCCACTTTTTTCCAGGTCAGCTGGATTTCGGCCTTCACGTCGCTCAGGTGATCCACGGGCGTGAGGTTCATTTTCTCCAGCCTGACGCCTGACGCGAGGTTCATCTCTCGCAGCCAGTTTTTTAATTCATACACGTTGACCCGGTTCACGACAAAGGCCAGAGTCTGACCGTCCTGACGAATATCGGTCAGCGTCAGGTTAATTTCATGCGCGCTATTCTCCACCACGCTGCGTGGATTATCGGTTTTCACCTGTAGCACCGGCAGATGATTTTTATCAATTTCTGTTTTCATCCAGTTTACCGTTTCAATTTGTCGCGCCAGCGTCGCCTGGCTATTTTTTATCATGTTATCCAGGGGAATTATCCCTGCGTAATAGATGACGGCGCTGCATAAAGCTCCCGCCGCTATTTTTAAAATGAATTTTTCTCTGGTGCTGTATTGTTGATAACGAGATGTAAACTGTGCAATTCGCGCTTTCATTTATATTTCCCTGTAATCATGGCCGTATACGGCGCGTCCTTTGAAATAGGCTGTAACGTAAAATCAAAATTCGTGCTGGCCTGATGAATGAATTCCTGTAATGCCTGCTCGTTTTGCGCACTCACGCTTAATGTCAGGGTTCCCTGCGTGTCGTCATATTCAAACAGCGTAATTTCCATCGACGGAACGGACTGACGTATCTTTTCCAGTTCGTCCATCTGCAAAAAAATGCCTTTAGGCTGCTTCTTGATGTTCTGTCCAAAATGGTACTTAAGGTTGGTCTGGTGGCGCATACTCGGAAAATGGTGTTGATAAAGCTCGACCATCTCCTGCTGCACCTGATTTTCCCGATCTGCCAGCATCCACGCCAGGGTGATGCGGGGGCCGAGCAGCAGGCCCAGAGAGAGAAGCCCCATCACCGCGATGGCGGCCTTCATCCCTTTCGCCGCCCTCGCGCTGGTCGCTTTCGCGCTGAACGCACCGTGCAGCACGTTGACGCGGCACGCCCGCCACTGCGGCTGGATCAGCACCAGCGGATGTTCTGCCGCCAGCTGTTCGTCAACCTCAATGCCCGGCGGGATGTCCCCGTAGCAGCGGACCTCGCCCTCTCCGGCTTTTTGCATCAGCAGCGGCAACAGGCCAACCTCAACGTTACAGGCGATATGCGGCGACAAGCGCAACCAGTAGTTCTCTTCCCGCGCAACCAGCGTGCTTCCACCCGCCGTGACCGGCAGCAGCCAGGCGTCAGGCAGGACCTGAATGACCTTCAGGCCCGCCTCGTGAAAGCGGGTCAGCCACTGCTGCAGGCGGGCGGAATCTATCGCCACGGCGTCCACCTCGGCGCCTTTTTTGTTCAGCACCGTCCAGTGGAGATCGTCCACCTCACCAATCAGAGTCTCCTCCGCCATCCACGAGAAGGCGGTCGCCTGCGACGCCATTTTCTTCGGCAGCGTAAAGTGGCGGAAGATCATCTCACTGGCGGGCAGCAGCAGACACACGCGCGCAGCCAGAGGATGGTCGGCAAGGGTATGCAGCGCCTGCAGGGTGTCCAGGGTTGTAACCTGTTCGCTTCCCGACTCACACCACATGATTTTCCCGTCCTCACGGCTGTCGGGACGAACAAAAAGGACCTGTTTCATAGCGTTCTACTTTTCTTATTCAATCATTCGGTAACGACGTTGCCACGTCACAATTTCACCGGCTTCGTTATTCACCTGAAGCTGGCTCACCACGCGAAGCGTTAACTCATCGGTATTGCCGGTGTAGTTGACGCGAAAATACCGGCTGTTGATGGAGAGCAGCCCGGCCACCTGCGGCAACTCTTCCTTCAACTGCGGGAAGGCCTGTTCCAGCGCTTTGCTGAAGACGTCCATACTTTCCCAGCCGGTTTCCGGCCGCGACTCAATCAGGCGTACGGCATCGTCCGCGGTGAGTTTTCCCGGGAACAGGGCTGCCAGTAAGGGCGCCTGCTCCGGCGTCAGAGTATTGACATCCACCTTGCTGGCCGAGTCCGGCAGCGCGCATAAGAGCTTGCTCACTTTCGGGTACGCTGCCGCAGGAAACGCCGGCAGCAGCTTGATCTCGGCAAGGGTGCGCATCATCTGATTCGCAGGCTGACGCGCCGGCACTACGCCAGACCAGGCGTCCATCTCCGCGCCCTCTTTCACCGTCGTGGCGTCGCCGTCGAGATAATCCACCAGTTGCTGATAAATTTCTTCCGCCGCCGTCTGGCTGATGCCGCCGTCCGTCAGGATCTGCTCGACAATCTTCTCTTTTCGCGGTTTTTCCGGCACGGTTGACGCATTTTGCTCCTGAGCCACTTTGTCTGCGGCCAGCAGGTTATTGACGTTGAAGCAGTCCTGCGCGTCGTCGACCTGGCTGACCACCGTATAGTCTTCACCCTGCGTCTCCAGCGGCAGGTGCCAGTCGCCCTCCGGGTCGAGCGGTTTGCTCTCGCCGCTGGCGTCGTTCTGCAACCGGTCTTTCACCACTTTTTCCTGCGCCTGCATTGCCCAGCGCAGCTGCTGCTGGCTCACCTGATAGTGGGTTTTCTGCAAATTACGGCAGAACTGCTGGCTGATTTTGGCCGCCAGGGCCGACATCATGACCAGCAGGATCAGCACAACCAGCAGGGCAACACCGCGTTGCTGATGGACCCGGCTCATGGCTTCACGTCCGGCGCAGGCGCATTTTGCGGGGCAGGCACGTTTTCTGCCGCCGGTGCCACCGCTTCTGGTATCTCTCCCGGCGTGGTAAACACCCAGCGCCAGGTGTCGCCATTTTCCATGGTCAGCGTAAGCTCCACGCCGTCTGGCAGATGGGCAGAGTCACCCCAGCTTTTTTGCCAGCCCTGGTGATAAAACCGCCACTGCATCGCTTTCACCTCGCTGACGATAGGCACTTCATCGGGTTTGACGTCCGCCGGGCTGTCAATCACCGGCCAGACGTCGCGATACAGACGCCCTTCTTCCAGCCGCCAGCGCACGCGCTCCAGCTGGACCGTGCCACTCACGTCGTTCAGCGTGGTAAATTCCACGGCATCGCCATCCTGTAAAAACAGATCCGGCGCGTTGCGCGGCGCCCGCGCCTGCAGCTGGAAAAAATCGCGCTCCATCAGGCTCCAGGCACGCTGAAGCTGATTAAGCTTCGCCGCGCGGGTATCGGTTGCCGAACTGGTGCGCATCGCGCCGTCGAGAATTTGCCAGGCCAGGGTGCTGATGACCGCAAAAATGGTAAGCGCAATCATGATCTCCAGCAGGGTAAAACCGCGCTGGCGTCGGCTCGTCTTCACTTGCTCTCTTCTCCCGGCCCAATGATCTGAAGCGAAATGACCGGCTGGCTTTTATCGCCTTCGGCGTAAACGCGGATGGCATTGGCCCAACCGCTATTGGCGGTTTTCACCCGCTGCTTATGCCAGTACCAGCTGCGCCCCCCCATGATTTCCGTCCCCTGCTCCTCGGCATCGGGAAAATCGGTTTTGCTGAGCTGGGCTTCAGCCAGCTGATTTTCTACAACCCAGCTGGCCTGCAGCGTTTCGGCCAGCCCGTGGGTGAAGCGCACGTTCAGGGAGACGGAATTCATCAGCGCCAGCGCGGCGGTGGAGAAAATGACCAGCGCCACCATCACCTCCAGGAGCGTCATCCCGTTCTGCTTAACCTTGCCTTTAGTCATCGTTCTCTACCGAAACCGGGGCCGCGCCCTGCGACACCACGCGGAAGTGATGCTGTTTGTCGTAACTTTGCAGCGTCAGCGTAAAACGGCCAATCTCACCGTCCGGCAGAAAGAGGATCTGGGGGTCGGCCTCGACGTTAGCCGCCAGACGCTGAGGCGAGAGCGACACGTGCATCTCTTCCGGGAAATCGCCCTTCGTGGTAATACGGCCGGCGGATAACGGCACCCAGTGACGTTCGCCGTTTTTATCGTCGAGCGTGACCAGCTGATATTTATCGGTAGCGATCACCAGCCCGACAATATTTCCGTCCATGACCGCGCGGTCTGAACCATAATCAACGAGGGCTTTTAATTGCTGACCAAATATATCCGCACCGCTGCGTGAGGGTATTGTTGAGACAACCATCATGGCGCAACTGGCAAATATCACCAGCGCCAGAATAATTTCCAGCAACGTAAAGCCGCGTTGATTCTTCATTATTTCTCTTTCTTATCCAGAGACCAGTTCGTAATATCGTCTGCGGTGTTGGCTTCGCCATCAGGACCGGCAGAGAAGACGTCTACGGCGCCGTGTTCACCCGGGCTGACGAGCAGATAATCGTTGCCCCACGGATCCTGCGGCAGGCGGCGAATATAGCCGTCAGCGCGGTAGCCGTTGGGAATAGGCGCGATCTCAGGCTTGGTCACCAGCGCCTGCAGACCCTGCTCGGTCGTTGGGTAGCGGTGGTTATCGAGCTTATACATATCCAGCGAGCCTTCGAGCGCAACAATATCGCTGGTCGCCTTTTGCGCGTCCGCTTTTTCTTTGTTACCCATTAAATTGGGCACTACCATACTCGCTAAAACGCCGAGAATAACGATCACCACCATTAATTCGAGCAAGGTGAACCCCGCCTGGCGAGCCAGACGTTTTGTTTTTATAGCCATGATTTAACCTACCATATTATTAAGTTGCAGAAGCGGCTGTAATATTGACAGCACGATGAATAAAACAATCGTCGCCATGGAGACCACCAGCGCCGGTTCAAATACCGAGAGCGTTAACGTAATACGATGCTGTAGCGCCGACTCCTGGTTTTCCGCCGCGCGGTCCATTAAGTTGCCTAACTCGCCGCTCTCTTCGCCGGAGGCAATCATGTACAGCATGGTGGGCGGGAATAATTTCGCCTGCTCCAGCGCGGCATAGAGCGAGGCCCCCTGACGCACGGTATCCGCCGCCTGCTCCAGCACCTGCCGGGCGTAGAGGTTTTCGATACCGTCCATCGCGATATACATCCCTTCAAGCAGCGGCACGCTGCTCGCCTGCAGGATGCTGAGCGTGCGGATATAGCGGGCGCTGTTGATCGCGCACACCAGCTTTTTAATCGGCGAGCCGTTCACCAGCCAGCTGTGCCAGCGAAAACGGTTTTTGGCGTTTCTGAGCCAGGTCTTAAAACCAACAAACCCGCCGCCGAGGATCCCCACGATGTAGATCCCGTACGCCTGCAGGAAATCGCTCACCGCAATCAGCGTGCGGGTGGTGATCGACAGCTGCTGCTTCATGTGGGTGAACTGCTCGATCACCTGCGGCACCACCGCCACCAGCAGAATGCTGATGACCGCGATGGCGACCACGGTGAGGGTAATCGGGTAGACCATCGCCTGCGTCAGCTTGCTCTTCATCTTCTGGCGCTGCTCGTTGTACTCCGCCAGCTTCTCCAGCACGTCGCCCAGGTGGCCGGTTTTTTCACCGGCCATCACCAGCGTGCAGTAGAGCTTGTCAAAGGTGCGCGGGAACTGGCTGAAGGCGTCGAACAGGGTGTGACCTTCCACCACCTTCTCGCGGATCTCCACCACCATTGCCGCCAGCTTTTTGTCTTCCGTTTGCTTCGAGATCGCTTTCAGCGCGCTCTCGAGCGGCAGTGCGGCGTTGACCAGCGTGGAGAGCTGACGGGTAAACATCGACAGCACCGGCGTGGAGAGCCTGGCTCCGGTTTTTGCTTTTCCGGCAGACGCCGCTTCACGGGTTTCGCTGATGCTGACGGGCATCAGCTTTTGCTCGCGCAACATCTGGCGAACCTGCTTTTGCCCCTCGGCCTGCAGCGTGCCGCGCTGGGTTTTGCCTGCGACATCCGTCGCCGTCCAGGCGTAGAAGGCCATTACGCATCCCCCCCGCGCTCGGCGGTCACACGCATCACCTCTTCCAGCGAGGTGACGCCACTAATCACCTTCAGCAGCCCGTTTTCGCGCAGGCTGTAGGCCTGCTTAAAGAGCTGCGTTTCAATGGACATTTCGTCTTTATCTTCATGAATGGCGCGGCGCATGGCGCTGTCCACCACCAGGAACTCGTGAATACCGGCACGGCCCTGATAGCCGCTCTGGCGGCAGTGTTCACAGCCCACCGCGCGGTAAATGGCTTTTGGCGGCGCGTCCATAAAGCTGAACAGCGCTTTTTCATTGGCATCCAGCGGACTGGTGGTCCGGCAGTGCGTACACAGCCGACGCACCAGACGCTGGGCAATGACACCGAGCAACGATGAACCGATTAAAAAGGACTCCAGCCCCATGTCCCGCAGACGCGTAATCGCCCCGGCGGCGCTGTTGGTGTGCAGCGTAGACATGACCAGGTGACCGGTGAGCGACGCCTGTACCGCAATTTGCGCGGTTTCACCGTCACGAATTTCCCCGATCATCACCACGTCCGGGTCCTGACGCAGAATAGCGCGCAGCCCGCGGGCAAAGGTCATGTCCACGCGCGGGTTAACCTGCGTCTGCCCCACCCCTTCCAGCTCATATTCGATCGGGTCTTCCACGGTCAGGATGTTGCGTTCGTGACCGTTCAGCGCCGAAAGAATGGCGTACAGGGTGGTACTTTTACCGGAGCCTGTCGGCCCGGTGACCAGGATAATGCCGTGCGGGCGCTCAATCAGCCCTTTTAACTTCTCCAGCTCTTCATCGATCAGGCCCAGCTTGTTGATGTCGGGCTTGAGATTGCTTTTATCGAGCAGGCGCATGACCACGCGCTCGCCGTACTGGGACGGAATGGTCGAGACGCGCACGTCGATCGCCTTGCGGCCAATGCGCAGTGAGATACGGCCATCCTGCGGCAGACGTTTTTCGGCAATGTCGAGTTTCGACATCACCTTGATACGCGACACCAGCAGCGGGGCGAGCTTACGCGCCGGTTGCAGCACCGGGCGCAGCACGCCGTCAACGCGGAAGCGAATGCTCAGCGTGCGCTCGAAGGTTTCGATATGGATATCCGACGCGCCGTCCTTAACCGCCTCGCCGAGAATGGCGTTGATCAGGCGGATCACCGGCGAGTTTTCGTCGTTATCAAGCAGATCTTCGTTATCCGGGATCTCCTCGGTTAACGCCATCAGGTCGATATCCGCATCCATGTCGTCCACCAGCTGCTGTGAAACGCCGCTGCTCTGCTGCCAGATTTTGGCCAGCATCTCGTCAAACGCTTCCGGCGTCACAGTAACCGGGACGAACGCGCGGCCCAACACCCGGCGCACTTCCAGCAGTGCTAACGCCGGGGTGTCCTCACGGATATAGACGTCATTGTTGTAAAGCAGAACGCCGTTATCTTTTGCGTAGCTGCTGCTACACAGTGTTTTACTCAGTTCGTCCACGTTGCCCCTCCGCCTTACTCTTTAAACGGATTGCGTGTCGCGCGGGTTTTCACCGGTGCGGCGTGAGGGCTTGCTGAAGGAAACGCGGGAAGGACGGCATTGTCGCTCGGCTCAACAATACCGAGCTTTTTCTCTTCCACGCGCTGCATCTGGCGCACCCGGATCTGGTCATATTTCTCTTTCGAGGCCGCGCTGTAGTTGTCGTCGTCACGCAGGACGGTGGTATGAATGAACACCATCAGGTTGCGCTTGGAGGTATCCTGGGAGGTGTAGCGGAACAGCTGACCGACCAGCGGGATATCGCCGAGCAGCGGCACTTTGGACACGGACTGTTTGGTCACATTTTCCATCAGACCGCCAAGCACCACCGTCTGGCCACTGTGGACCATCACTTCGTTATTGATCGTGCGCGTATTGAAGGTTGGGCCGAGGCTGGAGTCTTCCGTCGCGCTGTTGTCGACGCTGGAGACTTCCTGCTCAATCTTCAGATGGATCATGTCGCCATCGTTAATCTGCGGCACAATTTTCAGCTTGGTACCGACCGTCTTACGCTCAACGGAGTTAAAGACGTTATCGCCGCTGGTGGTTTGCGAACCGGAAAGTACCGGCACATCCTGGCCCACGTTGAACGACGCTTCTTTGTTATCCAGCGTGACCACGCTTGGCGTGGAGAGGATGTCATTTTTGCCGTCGGTGGAAAGCGCAGTCACCAGCGCACCAAAATCACCGTTAAAGAAGCCGGTCGCCAGGCCAGTGAAGCTCGCCCCTTTCATGGTGCCATTTTTAATCTGGCTGATTGGCAGGCCGGTGGAGCCGAACTGCACGCCGCCGTGCTTGCTGGTCCACTGCACGCCGAGATCCAGGCCGTTCCCGTCCTGCACTTCCGCGATGATGGCTTCCACCAGCACCTGCGGACGACGGATGTCCAGCTTGTCGATCACCTTCTCAAGGGAGTTCATCACGTTAGGCTGGGCGGTAATCACCAGCGAGTTGGTTGCTTCGTCGGCGGTAATGTTCAGATCGCTGGACGCTGGCGCGGTTTTCGACTTCGGCGCGCCGGCCTTGTCCTTCAGCTGCTCGCCGATGCCGGTGAGTACCGGCACCACCTTGGTGGCGCTGGCATACTTGAGATAGAAGACGCGGGTATTCCCCTCGTTGTTCTGCTCGCGATCCAGCTGATGGATCAGGGAGCGGGTCCGCGCGCGCGCATCTTCCGAACCGCTGATCACCAGGCTGTTGGTTTCGTCATCGGCCACCACTTTGGTCGCCAGCTGCGGCGCGTTCTGCCCTTTCTGCTCTTCGTTGTTGAGGTTATTCAACATCTCCGAGAGCTCTTTGGCGGACGCAAAGCGCAGCGGCACGATTTCACGACGCTGAATACCGTCTTTGTCCACGCGCTGAACCAGATCCACCAGGCGGTTCACCACCGAGGCTTTACCGGTTAGCAGCAGGACGTTGGACGGCTCAAAGTGGACCACGTTACCGATGCCGGTGGCATCGTTGAGCTGACGCAGCAGCGGCGCCAGCTCGCGAACAGGCACGTTTTCCATGCGCACGACGCGGGTGATGATCTCGTCGCCTTTGCCCGGATTTTTACCGTCGGCCAGCGGCGCACCGGCGGTGCGGGCAATGCTCGAGCGCACCACTTTAACCATGCCGTTATCCATCGGGATCACCGACAGGCCGTACAGGTCCAGCACGCTCAGGAAAAACTGGTAATATTCGTCTTCCGTCAACACGTTATAGGTTCTGACCGACACCGTGCCCTGAACGGACGGGTCGACCAGAATGGTTTTGTTCAGATTGCGGCCTACCGTATCAATAAATTCGCGGATATCGGTGTTTTTAAAGCTGGCGCTAAAGTTAGCTGCGAGCAGCGAACTGGAATATAACGACAATGCGGTCAGCGCCACGCACGCCCAAGGAAATTTCTTCATGTCTGTACACTTGTTAATTGTTTAGAACATTGACCCGAATATTTTCAAGGTGAGCGTGACGTCTGACGACGACCTCCGCTTCTTTCATTTTCGACCAGTTGGCAATAATATCTTTTGCCTTTTTTGCATCGGTCATATCGACAGAATTGACTTTTACCGCCACATCACCTTTTTCCAGACCGGCATGACTGTAGAAGTCAGAGGCATTCCTTGGATTAATGTTGTAGCCTTCCAGCTGGCCCTTTTCGATAAGTGGCTTTAACACCAGATAATCATCCAGATGCACGCTTTCAGCACCAGCATCTTTCGTCGATTGGGTTACCGGGCCGCTGTCAACGCCGCCCTTAAAATAGTCAGGTTTATTTAACGCCAGTACCTGCGTAGCACCTTCGTAATTAACCACCACATTGTCTTTGTTTATTTCCTGAATAAAGGCATCGTTAAAACCGGTCAGCGCTTCGCCTTCGCGATAGCTCTTTTGACCACCCGGCGTTTTGATCACGGCGAAGGACAACCAGGCATCGTCGCTGCGGACGATCCCCTCAATTTCGGCAGCGAGCGGGGCTTTTCCGGCCGCTGGCAGGTTGTCCTGACGCACGGCGGCGGTGAAAAGTGAAAATGTCTTTTCTTCCTGACGTTTTTTTTGCGGTTTCGCCGCTGCGTTCGCGAGTTTATTCGTCACTTTTTTATAATCTTTAAAAATGACGTAGCCTTGCTGACCGCAAAAAATCAGCAATACAAACATAATACAGGGCGTTATCCACCGTGAAAAAAGTGAGAGCCTCATTATTCATCTGGCCTTTAGCAAAGCGGAAATAAGCAGCGTCATGCTGCGCCAATATGTGACATAAATAGTAATTAGCGGCCTGACAATCGACCACCTGCTTCGCCGTTAACTTTGATAAAGAAAAAGATTGACCGTCAAAAAAACCAGTGTTAGAGGAAGCCGACAGGTTATTTTTACCCTGCCCGTAAATTGACCATGACGCACCCTTGCCGTACTTTTCTGGACCATTGCTATTCATGCCCAGAGACGGTAAGTCGTTATGTATCAGAGTCATTTTAAATTTAATCACCCGCCTTTTCGAAAAATTACCCGCGCCTCGGGCGATTTCTTCGTGCCGTATCACCAGGATATTTTCAACCTGCTGAAAGAGAAAACCCAACAGGCGGGGATTATTGGGCTCTTTGCAGACGATGCCCCGCTGCTGGGCCAGTTCAGCGACGCCCTGAAATCCGCAACCCCTGACGTTATTGCCATCAACGCGTTTCCAAAACTGAGTGCCAGTAGCCTGCTGTATAAACTCAACCCGGGAACGAAAGAGAGCAAAAACCGGCTTCAGGCGGTGGATGCCATCCTGCACCAGTGGCAGGGGGGGAAAAGCAGGACGAAAGTGCTGGTGATTAGCCATACCGATGCCATGAAAGAGACCTGTCGGGAGGTGCTGGCTCTGCTGCTGACGCGCGCGCAGGAGCTGGAGTTTCGTCTGTCCGTCGTACTGATGGGTGCAGCGGATCGGGAAGCCGTTCTGATGCAGCAGTCTGAACTGCGTGAATATGCGCATACCTGCCACACCCTGCGCCCCCTTACCTGCCGGGAGTTTCTCAGCTACGTTCAGGCGCAGTGTGAAACGCACGGGTGTGAGCACTCGCCGTTGACCCCGGCGCGCGTGCGTAAAATGCATGCGCTGACCAAAGGGAATATCAGCAAGCTGAACGAGCTGGCGCACCTGTCGATGCTCGCCGCCTGGACCGAACGCGCAGAACAGGTTAGCCCGCGTCATCTGCGCCTGGCGGCCGGTGAGATCCTGCCTGCGAAAAAACACGGTATGCGCCTGGCTACCGTGGGGCTGTTCGCCTCCGTGCTGTTCGCTGCCTGCGGCTGGTATTTGACCTCCTCGATCGGAGCAAGACTTCCGATTCAACTGCCGGTGCCCGCGAGCTGGAAACAGCAGACGCCCATCGAGCAGGCGCCGGTGGTGCCGGCTATCGACAACGAGGTGGTTAATCAGCCGGATGCAATGCATCAGCTCTATCTGATGTGGGGGTATGACGCCTCGGCGGACGATGCCCTGTGCCAGAACGCCGCGAAGGTGAACCTGATGTGTAAGCAGGGAAATGCCTCACCGGACGCGCTGGCACAGGAAGGGTATCCGTGGGTGAGTGAACTGAAAACCGGCAACCACCTTAACTATGCCGTGGTCGCCCGCGTCGGGGATAACTCACTCGACCTGCTGATGAATAACCGCACCTGGCAGGTAAGCCGTCACTGGTTTAACCAGCATGCCACCGGCAATTATACCCAGCTGCACCGCCTGACGCCGGAAGGCAAAGACGTCATCAGCGCCGCCAGCGATGCGAAGGACATGGGGTGGCTGGATCAGCAGCTGAGCCAGGCCCTTGCCGAGCCGGAAACCCACGCTCAAACCTGGACGACGGAGATGATGAAACGTACCCGCGAGTTCCAGCAAAAAATGCATCTGCGCGTCGACGGTATCCCGGGTGAGGAGACGCTGATGCAGTTGATGCGCGACACTAACACCACGCCGAGCGTGCTGCTTCAGACCCCCCATGCCGCACCGGACGCGAAAACGCAGGAGAAGCATTCCTAATGTCTACCATCTGTCTTGCGGCTCAGCGCAGCTACGTTTCCGGGGAGGCGGTCTGGTTTTCGTACCGCATTCCCCGCCTGAGAAAAATCGCTTCTAACGCCTTTTTAGGAATAGTAAGCCTCTGCGTCATGCTGATGGCGGGGCTGTACGCCCACGTATACTGGCAACTGCGCCACCCTGCGCCGGAGCCGGTAAAAAAAGTGAACGTGGCGAAGCCCGAGACGCAGCTTTCCGATATGCACTACGTGTACGTGAGCAAGCCGTTCCCGCATCCGCACCCGAAACCCGTCCCGGTGCAGGCCGACGTCCCTGCCATGCAGGATCTGCCGATTAACAGCGACGACGCCGACTGGCAGCAGATGCCTGACGGCACGGTGCCGCACGATACCTCGCGGGATACCCTCCCCGGAACGGAAGCGCACGACGATGCCGTCTCCCCCCGCACGGAGGGTGACGACGCATCATTAACCGAACTGTTTAAGCAGGCGTTAAAAGAACAAGAGCAGGATTATTCGCAAGGGAAAATACCCGCACCGCCGGTTGACGAAACGCAGGATAATACTCAGGCGGGCGCATTACATAAAGAAAGTTCCCGGTCTCCATTAAGTAAAAAGGGAGACCGGCTGGAATAGTTAATATTTTTCAGGCAGGTTGGTGATATTAAGGAGTCGACCCTTTTCCACCACAATGTATTGACCTTTTTTCAGATCGGAGAGGATTTTTATAATCGTACTGCGTGCCAGGCTGGTGTATTCCTGAATATAATCATAAACATTAATATCGCGTTGATGATGTACAATCAGTTCATTAATTTCCAGCAAAAATTCGCGCACGACAGAATAGGCGCTGCGGGCAACCAGCACGTCATCGCGCTTGCTCAGGAGACAGATATACCAGGCCAGCACCTTGGTGAGTTCAGGCCACAAGCCTTTCTCGGTCATCAGTTGAGAGAAAACGCTTTTCGGAATCGAACGCACCACGGTATTCGAGCGGACCAGGCCATACATATGGGACGAATGATAAAAAATGGAAGAGAGTCCAAAAATGCACTGCCCCTGCAGGGCGAACAAGCAGAGCTCGTCGGATTCGCGGCGGAATTCCACTTCACCGCTGACGATAATATGAATAAATTCATTATCGACGGTGGAAATTTTTTGCCATTTCTTTAACGATTTTTCTTCAAATCCTTCCGTTGCGGAAATGATTTTTTCTATTTCATGATGAGGACGTAATTTTCTGCCGTAAATGCTTAACATTGTTATACCCGAATTAAGATGTAAATTTTAGATAAAAAATGGCCACGGTGGAACCACCGAAACTATTCGTATAAACCTGATAAAAAACTTCAAGGAGAAGTGATAATAAAAATCACTGTGCAGGTGTTATTTTTTATAAATACTTAGCAAGCTATACGTCTATCTTAAATGAGGGTACTTTTAAGTCAATTAACTAAAAATGAATTGAGAATGTACTTAAGATTAATCTCAAAAAAACTAAGGTAATACGGCCTGGTCAGGGGCAGCCCTGAGGACTACCCTTGCCCGTACTTCTCTAAAAGCGCCTCGGCGATGGCCAGGGTTTCTACGTCAGCCACGCCGTTCCACAGCGCGGGGCGGAAGTGCATTTGAAACGCGCTGATCACCCTCTTCTGCTGCTGTTCCGTGGCGTTGTCCGGCACCTCGTAGCCATAGCGTTTCAGCACATCAAGCAGCGCACCGCGCTCGACCTCCTGATAGCGCGGTCGCCCGTTAAGATAGAACGCCACGCGCGCGGGATCGGGCCAGGCTCCTATCCCCTGCTGCGCCAGCTGCTGCCACGGAAACAGCGGGCCGGGATCGTCTTTACGCTGAGGGGCTATGTCGGCATGGGCAACCACGTTCTGCGGCTGAATGTCATAGCGGGCAATAATGTCCCTGGCAAGCGGGATCAGCGCTGCAATCTGCGCAGGCGCAAACGGGGTAAAGGTTTTCACGCCGTCACGCGTTTGCCAGCCGCGGTTCTCGAGCTCAATCCCCACGGACGTATCATTAATCCGGTTGGTGCCGCGCCAGAAGCTAATGCCCGCATGCCAGGCCAGCTCGCTCTCGGGAACCAGCTGCCAGATGCGCGGCTTGCCGTCCGGCGCCGGGGGGGTGGCAGGGATCAAATAGTGAGAGCTAACGTTTTTATCCGTCAGCGTGGCCAGCGAGCTGTCAAAATCATCCGCGGTGTAGTGGATCACCAGCACCTTGATGCGCGGGTAAGCCGCCTGCGCCTGATGACGCGTATCCAGCTCGTAGGCACCTTTATCGATAATCCCCTTTTCCGTAACGCATCCTGCCAGCAGCAGCGCCAGCAGGAGCGTGGCAAACGCACGCCTCATCGCAGGGTTTTCACCGCCGTACCGCTTACGCTCACCATCAGCATGCTGCCGTCTTTCCCGACCGTTTCGTAGTCAATATCGATTCCCACGACCGCATCCGCGCCGAGGGCTTCCGCCTGCTCGCCGAGCTCTTTAAAGGCGATTTCGCGTGCTTTGCGCAGCTCTTTTTCGTATGCGCCAGAGCGGCCACCCACGATATCGCGGATACCGGCAAAAAAGTCACGGAAGATATTGGCGCCGAGAATCGCTTCGCCGGTGACCACGCCGCAGTACTCGGTTATTGTCTGTCCTTCCAGGGTTGGCGTTGTTGAAAACTGCATGGTTTCTCTCCTTCTTTAGCGTTCAATGCCTTAGGCACAGCATTATCGGTTCGTTACGCTATGATTGAAAGGATAGTTAATAAATAAGGAAATCAACATGCGCTATTCAGCTTTAACACTTTTAGTGCCCTGCGCGCTGGTGCTCAGCGCCTGTACCACCACGGTCACGCCAGCCTTTAAGGATATCGGTACCCGCAGCGGCCCCTGCATTGAGGGCGGCCCGGACGCCGTGGCGCAGCAGTTCTATGATTACCGCATTCAGCACCGCAGCAACGACCTCACCGGCCTGCGCCCGTATCTGAGCGATGGTCTGGCAAAACTGCTTAACGATGCCACCCGCGATCCGCAGCACAACGCGCTGCTGAAATCCGACCCGTTCTCCAGCCGCACCACGCTGCCGGACAGCGCAGAAGTGGCCAGCGCGTCCACCATTCCGAACACGGATGCCCGTAATATTCCGCTGCGCGTGAAGCTGACGCAGGGCAGCCAAACCTGGCAGGACGAAGTGCTGATGATCCGTGAAGGCCAGTGCTGGGCGGTGGACGACGTACGCTACGTGGGCGGCAGCGTGCATGCCCCGGCCGGCACGCTGCGCCAGTCGATTGAGAACCGCTGATTCATCAGTGATAAAAATGTTACCCCCGTAAAATGTCCGGCATTTCTTGCGGAATGCCGACATTTATACTCGCCGACCTTGCCGTTCGCTATTTTGTGCTATGTTTAAGAGGAAATACGGGTTATATTTAACTTTTAACGCAGAAATATTGCATAACTATTCTGTCAACGGTACTATCTGCGGCCTCAATTGCTATAGATTGCCTGGATGAGTAAAGACTGCCCCGATGAGTATTAAACTAAACGGCATTAACTGCTTCTACGGCGCACACCAGGCGCTGTTTGACATCACGCTGAACTGCCCGGAAGGCGAAACGCTGGTTTTGCTTGGCCCAAGCGGTGCAGGCAAAAGTTCCCTTCTGCGCGTCCTTAATCTGCTTGAAATGCCTCGTTCAGGTACGCTGGCAATTGCCGGTAACCATTTTGATTTCGCAAAGACGCCGTCTGATAAAGCGATTCGCGAGCTGCGTCAAAACGTCGGCATGGTCTTCCAGCAATACAATCTCTGGCCGCACCTGACGGTGCTGCAAAACCTGATTGAAGCCCCGTGCCGCGTGCTGGGGTTAAGCAAGGATCAGGCCATCACGCGTGCCGAAAAGCTGCTGGAGCGTCTGCGCCTCAAGCCCTACAGCGACCGCTACCCGCTGCACCTGTCCGGTGGTCAGCAGCAGCGCGTGGCCATTGCCCGTGCGCTGATGATGGAGCCTGCGGTACTGCTGTTTGATGAACCAACGGCCGCGCTGGACCCGGAAATCACCGCTCAGATCGTCAGCATTATTCGCGAGCTGGCGGAAACCAACATTACGCAGGTTATCGTTACCCACGAAGTGGAAGTGGCGCGTAAAACCGCCAGCCGTGTGGTGTACATGGAAAACGGGTATATCGTTGAGCAAGGTGATGCGAGCTGCTTCGCTAACCCGCAAACCGATGCCTTCAAAAACTATTTATCTCATTGATTGTGTCAGGGGAAATATAATGAAAAAAGTATTACTTGCCGTGCTGCTTGCTGGCGTTACCCTTTCCGCTACCGCAGCTCAGACCATTCGTTTCGCCACGGAAGCCTCTTACCCTCCGTTTGAATCCATTGATGCAAACAACAAAATTGTTGGCTTTGACGTGGACCTGGCTAACGCCCTGTGTAAAGAGATCGATGCGACCTGCACCTTCAGCAACCAGGCGTTCGACAGCCTGATCCCAAGCCTGAAGTTCCGCCGTATCGACGCCGTAATGGCCGGTATGGACATCACCCCGGAGCGTGAAAAGCAGGTGCTGTTCACCACCCCTTACTATGACAACTCTGCCCTGTTCATTGGTCAGAAAGGCAAATTCACCTCTGTCGATCAGCTGAAAGGCAAAAAAGTGGGCGTGCAGAACGGTACCACGCACCAGAAATTCATCATGGATAAGCATCCGGAAATCACCACCGTTCCGTATGACAGCTACCAGAACGCGAAGCTGGATCTGCAGAATGGCCGTATCGACGGCGTATTTGGTGATACCGCTGTCGTGACCGAGTGGCTGAAAGTCAACGACAAGCTGGCACCAGTGGGCGACAAAGTGACCGATAAGGACTACTTCGGTACCGGTCTGGGGATTGCCGTTCGTCAGGGCAACACTGAGCTGCAGCAGAAATTCAACGCTGCGCTGGAAAAAGTGAAGAAAGACGGCACCTACGAAACCATCTACAAAAAATGGTTCCAGAAGTAATTCCTGATGAATGAAATTTTTCCTTTAGCAAGCGCCGCCGGGATGACCGTCGGCCTTGCCGTTTGCGCACTGATTATCGGCCTGGTGCTGGCGATGTTCTTTGCGGTGTGGGAATCCGCGAAATGGTTCCCCGTCGCCTGGACAGGCTCCGCGCTGGTCACCGTGCTGCGTGGGCTACCGGAAATTCTGGTGGTCCTGTTCATCTATTTCGGTTCCTCGCAGCTGCTGCTCACGCTGTCGGACGGCTTCACGATCAATCTCGGCTTTGCGCAGATCCCGGTGCAGATGCAGATTGACAACTTCGACGTCAGCCCGTTCCTGTGCGGCGTCATTGCGCTCTCCCTGCTCTACTCCGCGTACGCGTCGCAAACCCTGCGCGGTGCGCTGAAAGCCGTGCCGCAGGGACAGTGGGAGTCGGGTCAGGCGTTAGGGTTGTCGAAATCCGCCATCTTCTTCCGTCTGGTGATGCCGCAGATGTGGCGTCATGCCCTGCCGGGCCTCGGCAACCAGTGGCTGGTGCTGCTGAAAGATACCGCGCTGGTGAGCCTGATCAGCGTTAACGATCTGATGCTGCAAACCAAAAGCATCGCCACCCGTACCCAGGAGCCGTTTACCTGGTACATTGTGGCGGCGGCAATCTACCTGGTGATCACGTTGCTCAGTCAGTACATCCTCAAGCGTATTGACCTGCGAGCGACGCGCTTTGAACGGAGACCAGGCTGATGCTTGAATACTTTCCCGAGTTGATGAAAGGGCTGCACACCAGCCTGACGCTGACCGTGGCGTCCATTATCGTGGCGCTGATCCTGGCCCTTATTTTCACCATCATCCTGACGCTGAAAACGCCGGTGCTGGTGTGGATTGTGCGTGGCTACATCACCCTGTTTACCGGTACGCCGCTGCTGGTACAGATCTTCCTGATTTACTACGGCCCGGGCCAGTTCCCGTCGCTGCAGGAATATCCGGTTATCTGGCATCTGCTCTCTGAGCCATGGCTGTGTGCCCTGATTGCCCTTTCGCTGAACAGCGCGGCCTATACCACCCAGCTGTTCTTTGGTGCGATCCGCGCCATTCCGGAAGGCCAGTGGCAGTCCTGCGGGGCGCTGGGCATGAGCAAGAAGGACACGCTGGCGATCCTGCTGCCGTACGCCTTTAAGCGCGCGCTCTCCTCCTACTCCAACGAAGTGGTGCTGGTGTTCAAGAGTACCTCTCTAGCCTATACCATCACCCTGATGGAGGTGATGGGACACGGACAGCTGCTGTACGGGCGCACCTATGACGTGATGGTGTTCGGTGCGGCGGGCGTGGTCTATCTGGTGGTGAACGGTCTGCTGACGCTGATGATGCGCCTTATTGAGCGTAAAGCGCTGGCGTTTGAGCGCAGAAATTAACCACGGAAGTGCATAAAACGGTATTCATGGAGCGGGTAACCTGATGGGTTATCCGCTTTTTTTTGTGATTAACATAATACTTAATCATTTTTATTGCATATAAATTCATTAACTGGCATTGTACATCCAGGCCGCAGACACGGCGCATCAATAAGACAGACGGGAGCATTACAATGAAAAAGTTAGTTCTGGCCGCATTACTTGCCACCTTCGCCGCTGGCGCATCCGCTGCGGATAAAATCAATTTCGGCGTCTCCGCCACCTATCCGCCGTTTGAGTCGCTGGATGCCAGCAACCAGATCGTCGGTTTTGATATCGATCTGGCGAAAGCGCTGTGCAAACAGATGCAGGCCGACTGCACCTTTACTAACCATGCTTTTGACAGCCTGATCCCGTCGCTGAAATTCAAAAAATACGACGCGGTGATCTCCGGGATGGACATCACGCCTGAGCGCAGCAAGCAGGTTGCGTTCACCGACCCGTACTACGCCAACTCGGCGGTGGTGATTGCGAAGAAAGGCGCTTATACCTCTTTCGATCAGCTGAAAGGCAAACGCATCGGGATGGAAAACGGCACCACCCATCAGAAGTACCTGCAGGACAAACATCCGGAAGTGAAGACCGTGGCCTATGACAGCTACCAGAACGCGATTATCGACCTGAAAAATGGCCGTATCGACGGCGTCTTCGGCGATACCGCCGTGGTGAACGAATGGCTGAAAACCAACCCGCAGCTGGGCACCGCAACGGAAAAAGTGACCGATCCGCAGTACTTCGGCACGGGCCTCGGCATTGCGGTACGTCCGGATAACAAAGCCCTGCTGGAAAAACTGAACGGCGCGCTGAAAGCGATTAAAGCGGACGGGACGTACCAGAAAATTAGCGAACAGTGGTTCCCGCAGTAATGTCTTTTGCCGGGTGGCGGCTTCGCCTTACCCGGCCTACGGGGGGAGTTGTAGGCCGGGTAAGCGCAGCGCCACCCGGCACTCTCTCACAGCGGCACAAAGAACCTGAACCGTGCCCCTCTCGCCGACTCCATCAGCCTGATCCCGCCGCCGTGCAGCTCCAGCATCCGTTTCACGATTAACAGCCCTAACCCGCCGCGATTCTCCCGCGATGCCTGGGTATTCAACGCCGACGGCCGCTGGAACAGATCGTCGCGCAGCGAGGCATCCACGCCCGCGCCGCTGTCGGACACTTCGACCTGCAGCTGTTCATTTTCCTGCCACACCGCCAGGCGAATTTCTCCGCCGCCAGGCGTATGGCGCATCGCGTTATCCAGCAGGTTGGTCACCACGCGTTCAATCATCGACACATCGGCGTTTACCATCGGCAGCGGCCCCGGCACGTCAATATGCAGATTGACCTCTCGCGTGCGGGCCGTGAGCTCAAACTTCTGCGCCACGTCGGAAATCAGCTCCGCCATTGCGAACCGCTCGCGCTGGGGTTTGATACCGCCGTGTTCAAGGCGCGCCAGCTCAAACAGCTGCTGCGAAAGATGCCGGACTTTTTGCCCCTGACGCAGCGCGGTGGCGAGATACTGCTGATGCTCCTGCGGCGTCAGGGTGGCGGATTTGAGCGACAGGGTTTCGAGATAGCCCAGCAGCGAGGTGAGCGGCGTGCGGAGATCGTGCGAAATATTGGCGATAAACTCACGACGCTGACGATCGCTGTCGGCCAGCCGATCCCACTGTTGGGTGATTTTGCGCGCCAGCTCGATAAAGCTGTTGCGCAGGATCGCCACTTCATCTTTTGCCGCCGCGTCCGGCGTCTGTCCCGCCAGCAGCCTGATGGCGCTTATGCTGTCCTGCTCCAGCCCGGCGACCTCCACCGTCAGCTGTTTGACCGGGCGCGTGACCCAGTACCAGACCAGCAGCCCTGCCAGCAGCCCAAACAGCGCGACCCACAGCAGCGACCACAGGACGGTACTCCACAGCGCCTTGTGCCAGGCCATTTCCGCCAGGGCGTTTGACTCCTCGCCCTGCAAAATAATGTACAGATAGCCTTTTAGCTCGCCGTCCTGCCGCAGCGGCGTGGCGCTAAAGACTTTTTGATTTTGACTGCGCGGATCGTCGCCCAGTACCGGCATGGCGGTGCCGCTCAGGAAGCTCTGCACCGGCGCCAGGTCGATTTTTTGCCGCTGAATATGGCCCGGCGGGGCAGCGTCGGCGAGGATATCGCCGTCCGGGGAGACAACGTACAGCTCAACGCTCGGATTAAAGGTCATCAGCCGGCCAAACAGCGGTTTCAGCGCGCTGCGGTCAACCCTGCCCTGCGCGTCCAGAATCGGTTCGCGCTGGACGATCTGCTGCGCCAGCCCGCCCGATAACCGCTGCACCATCGCATTACCGTACTGCATGCTGCTGTAGAGCTGGACCGCGCAGGCGACGGCGGCGCAGAGCATCATCAGCAGGATGAAGAGCAGCGTCAGACGCTGGCTCAGGCTAAAGCGACGCATCATGCTGCGGCTCCGCAAATTTGTAGCCCTTGCCCCAGACGGTGCGAATGATCTCCGGCTCGGCGGCGTCCTTCTCTATCTTGATGCGCAGGCGGTTGATATGGGTGTTGACGGTGTGCTCGTAGCCTTCGTGCTGGTAGCCCCAGACCTGCTCCAGCAGCGCCAGACGGGAGAACACCTCGCCGGGATGACGGGCAAAGAAGTAGAGCAGCTCGAACTCGCGCGGGGTGAGATCCACCACCTGGCCGTGAAGCAGCACGCTGCGCGCCAGCGGATCGATGGTCAGCCCGTGCGCCTGAATGTGTCCGTCGGTTTGCGCCTGCCCCATCGCCTGCTGGCGACGAAACAGCGCTTTGATCCGCGCAATCAGCTCCTGCACGGAGAACGGTTTTGCCAGATAGTCATCGGCGCCGGTTTCCAGCCCGGTAATGCGGTCGGTTTCGCTGCTGCGGGCGCTGATGATGATCACCGGCAGGTAGCGCGTCATCTGACGAATGCGGCGGCAAATCTCCAGACCGTCAACGTTGGGCAGCATCAGGTCGAGGATCACCGCATCCCACGTCTGGGCGTCAAGACGCTGTAAGGCGTTGCCCCCGTCGGGCTCGTGGGTGATGGCGTAGCCTTCGTCTTCTAAATTGAGTCGCAGAAGCGCCGCGATATCGTGGTCGTCTTCTACCAGCAGGATCTGCTTCATGGGAAAGCCTATATTCATGTCTTATGACGTAAGCTTACCTGATTTCGCCGGGATGAAGAGTTCACATTTTGTTGAACATTGTGCGGGGGTCATGCCGGGTGGCGGCTACGCCATGCCCGGCCTACGGGTTAACAACGTCAACACTTCATAATGCGCGGTGTGCGGGAACATATCGAAAAGCTGAACGCGTTCAACGCGATAGCCCGGCAGTTGAGCGATGTCTTTCGCCATGGTCTGCGCGTTGCAGCTGGAATAGATGATGTATTCCGGCGCCATCTGGCTCAGGTAGTCGCACAGCGCATTCCCGATGCCGCGGCGCGGCGGGTTAACCAGCACCAGTTCCGGCACGTTGCCCTGGCCGGTGGCGAACTGCGTGGAGTCGAGCGCCTGGAAGCGCAGATTCGTTAACCCCAGCTCAGAGGCAGACTGCTTCGCGCAGGCAATCGCTTCGGCAGAGATCTCAATCCCGGTGAGCTGCATCTCCGGCGTGGCGCAGTGCAGGCCAAACCCGCCCACGCCGCAGAACAGATCCCACATATGGTGAACGTTCAACGCACGCACCCAGTCGCGGGCGGTGGCGTACAGGCTGCTTGCCACGGTCGGGTTGGTCTGGAAGAAGCTTTGCGGGCGGATCCACAGCGGCACGCCGTTGAAGCGCTCCGCCAGCGCGTGCTGGTCGGTGAAGAAAATTTCTTTCTCCCCTTCCATAATCGCCATATGCACCGGCTGAATGTTCGCCGTAATGACCTTCAGCTGCGGAAGCTGCGCCTGCAGCCAAGGCAGGGCCGCGCGCAGCTGCTCAAGCTTGGTTTCAGAGCGCAGCACGAAGCGCAGCATCATGCCGCCGTCGATCTGGCTTTCGGTCAGCAGAAGGTATTTCAGCTCGCCGCGCTTGCGGGCCACGTTATAGGGCGTTAACCCCGCCCGGGCAATAAACGGCTTAAGCGCGGCAAAGACCGGTGCAAAGGAGTCGGGATACAGCGGGCAGTCGGTTAAGTCTTCCGGCGTGCCGTCGCGGTGCAGCATTCCCAGCAGCGGTTTTTCTACGCTGCCGCTGACCACCATTTTGGCTTTGTTGCGAAAACCCTGTTCCGGGCCGCTGACGGGTGCGCACCACTCGCCCACCGCGTGTGCTGCCAGCAGCTGTTGCAGGTCGGCCATTTTGGCGGTGAGTTGTTGAGAGACCGGCTGTTCTATCCACTGACAGGAGCGGCAGCGTCCGGCGTCATAGAGTGCGCACTGCATATCAAAACCTTAAGAATCACGAGGGCTGCGATTATACACATTATTGCAGGCGGAAGAACCGCCGACTGGAGGCCGGAACGAAGAGGAGACAGAGCACCAGCATATCCGGCAGCTTTTGCATAAACAGCGCGCGCAGGATCTCACGTTTGGATTCACCGGCAATGCTGAACAGCTCCGGGTAGCCGTAGCCCAGCGAGGCGGCCCACAGATAGCTCGCCGCGGTAATCTGCGTCAGCAGATAGACCCAGCGCGCCCAGTTGCGCCCTTTGACCAGCGAAAACGCGCAGTAAATCTCGATAAACACCAGCACCAGGCTGCTCAAAAAGACCAGCGTCAGATTCCACGTCTGCACGCTGCGGTGAATGAATTCACCGATGCCGCGCACGCCCAGGGTGTTTAAAATCATCAGCACGTCCAGGCAGCGGATCATAATAATGGCGAGCGCCGCCACCTGAACCAGTGCAGGTACGTTAGGACGCGCGTGCGTAATACGTGATTTTTTTAATAATCCCAATGTTTTACTTCCCTGAAAAACAGTGCCGCGTCATGCGCGGCACATCACTGGAAATTTTAAATCCTTCAGCCGCGTCTTGCACGCTGGATATCGCGCACGCGCTGTTTTTCCGCGCGCGCCATCAAATACCAGGCGATAAATCCGACAATTCCGACCACGCCGAGGATGATAGAGGCCAGGGCGTTGATCTCCGGGTTGACCCCCATGCGCACGCTGGAGAAGACCAGCATCGGCAGCGTCGTCGCCCCCGGGCCGGAAACAAAGCTGGCGATCACCAGATCGTCGAGCGACAGGGTAAACGCCAGCAGCCAGCCGGAGATCACCGCCGGCATAATCATCGGCAGCGTGATGATGAAAAAGACCTTCAGCGGCGTCGCGCCGAGATCCATCGCCGCCTCTTCAATGGAGCGATCCAGCTCGCGCAGGCGCGAGGCGATCACCACCGCGACATAGGCGGTACAGAAGGTGACGTGCGCCAGCCAGATGGTGAGCATCCCGCGATCCGCCGGCCAGCCGATGGCGTGCGCCAGGGCCACGAACAGCAGCAGCAGCGCGAGACCGGTGATCACGTCCGGCATAACCAGCGGGGCGGTGATCATAAAGGCGAAGCCGTTCGAACCGCGAAAACGCCCGAAGCGCACCATCACCAGCGCGGCGATCGTGCCCAGCACGGACGCCATGGTCGCCGCCAGCGCCGCAATGGTCAGGCTCAGCCCCACCGCGCTCATCATCGCATCATCGTGGAACAGCTCGCTGTACCAGCGCGTCGACCAGCCGGCCCAGACCGTCACCAGTTTGGAGCTGTTAAACGAGTAGATCACCAGCATCAGCATCGGCGCATACAGGAAGGTAAAGCCGATGACCAGGATCGCAATTCGCCACGGGGAGCGCACTACCGGTAAGTTGTTCATCCGCGATCTCCCATCTGTTTCTGCTGATGCTTGTGGAACCACATGATCGGCACGATCAGCAGCAGCAGCATGACAATCGCCACCGCCGACGCCACCGGCCAGTCGCGGTTATTGAAGAACTCCTGCCACAGCACGCGGCCAATCATGATGCTGTCTGGCCCGCCGAGCAGTTCCGGGATCACAAACTCCCCCACCGCCGGGATAAAGACCAGCATCGACCCGGCGATAATGCCGCCTTTGGTCAGCGGGACAATGACGCTGAAGAACGTTTTTAACGGACGGGCGCCGAGATCGAGCGACGCTTCCACCAGCGAGTAGTCAATACGCGTCAGCGCCGTGTAGATCGGCAGCACCATAAACGGCAGATAGGCGTACACAATGCCAATATAGACCGCGAGGTTGGTGTGCAGGATCGTCAGTGGCTGATCGATAACGCCTAACCACATCAGGAAATTGTTCAGCACGCCGTTGTTTTTCAGGATGCCCATCCAGGCGTAAACGCGGATCAGGAACGAGGTCCACGACGGCAGGATCACCAGCAGCAGCAGGATGTTACGCGTCGACGGCTTGCTGTGCGCCACCGCCCACGCCAGCGGATAGCCCATCACCAGACAGCAGAGCGTCGAGATCGCCGCCACCTGCAGCGACTGCAGATAGGCTTCGAAATAGAGCGGATCGTCGGTGAGCTGCAGGAAGTTACCCAGGTTTAAGGTCAGCGTCAGCTGCCCGTCGGCCCAGTCCAGCAGGTTGGTGTAAGGCGGGATCGCCCGCGCCATTTCCGCCAGGCTTATCTTGAAAACGATCAGGAACGGCAGCAGGAACAGCAGGATCAGCCACACGTATGGCATGGCGATCACCAGCTTGCGGCCGTGCTTCATCTGCATGCGCGTCAGCCAGTGGGCAAAGCCGCCCGGCTTTTCGACGCGGGCTGGAGGTTCAAGTGTACTCATTGGCCGCTCCTTATACCGTCAGCACAACGCAACTGTCTGCATCCCAACACAGGCGCACTTCGTCGCCCCAGGTCGGCTGCCCCTTGCGGTAGCGATGTTCGTTCTGTAACTGCGCGCTGAGCATCTGCCCGCTTTTCAGGCGCACGTGGTAGATGGAGAGATCGCCCAGATAGGCAATGTGCACCACTTCACCCACGGCAAAGTTATAGCCATCGGCAGGCGGATCCTCACAGAGCATGATCTTCTCCGGACGCAGCGCGACGTAAACCGGCACGTTATCCACCACGGAGTTATCCGGATCGACCTTAAGCGGATGCTGCAGCCCCGGCGATTCGATGACCAGGCCATCTTCCTGACGATCTTTCAGCAGCCCCTCGAAGACGTTAACCGAGCCGATGAACTCCGCGCTGTAGCGGGTGGTTGGGTGCTCATAAATCTCTTCCGGCTCGCCAATCTGCACGAACTTCCCGCGGTTCATGATGGCGATACGTCCGGCCATGGTCATGGCCTCTTCCTGGTCGTGGGTGACCATCACGCAGGTCACGCCCACGCGCTCGAGGATATCGACCACTTCAAGCTGCATACGGTCGCGCAGCTTTTTATCCAGCGCGCCCATCGGTTCATCAAGCAGCAGCAGTTTCGGGCGTTTTGCCAGGCTGCGGGCCAGGGCCACGCGCTGGCGCTGGCCGCCGGAGAGCTGGTGCGGCTTACGCTTGGCGAACTCCTGCATGTGCACCAGGCTCAGCATCTCGGCCACGCGCGCGGTAATTTCAGCCTTCGGCAGCTTATCCTGCTTCAGGCCAAAGGCGATGTTCTGCTCCACCGTCATATGCGGGAACAGCGCGTAGGACTGGAACATCATGTTGATCGGGCGCTGATACGGCGGCACGCTGGAGAGGTCCACGCCGTCGAGCACGATCTGCCCGGCGGTGGGCTGTTCAAAACCGGCCAGCATACGCAGCAGGGTCGATTTACCACAGCCAGAGGCCCCCAGAAGGGCAAAAATTTCGCCTTTATAGATCGTCAGGCTGACGTCGTCCACGGCATGCTGGCCATCAAAAGATTTGGTGAGGTTACGAATTTCAAGCAGCGGGGTCAGCGCTTTACGGACTTTCGCCTGCGGGCGGGGGATCGCGTCATTCACGGGGTGTTCTCCGGTAGAGATCAAATCATGGTGCAGGCGCACCAGAACGGTGCGCCTGTTGCCGGGGGCGCTTCGCTTGCCCGGCCTGTGACAAAGGGTTATTTACCGCTTTTCACCTTGGTCCACGCGCGGGTACGCACGCGGTCAATTTTTGGATCCTGGACTTTCAGGGTGAAGAGCTTGGCGAACACATCCGCTGGCGGATAGATAGCCGGGTTATTACGGATTTCTTCGCTCACCAGCGGCACGGAGGCCTTGTTACCGTTCGCGTAGTAAACGTGGTCGCTGATGTGGGCGATAACCTCAGGACGCATCAGGTAGTTGAGGAACTGATACGCTTCGTCTTTGTTTTTGGCGTCAGCCGGCATCGCAAAGACGTCGAAGAAGGCCAGCGCCCCCTCTTTCGGAATGAAGTAGGAGACGTTCACGCCGTTTTTCGCCTCTTTCGCGCGGTTCGCCGCCTGCCATACGTCCCCTGCCCAGCCGATCGCGACGCAGATGTCGCCGTTCGCCAGGTCGTTAATGTACTGGGACGAGTGGAAGTAACGAATGTTTGGACGCAGCTTCAGCAGCAGATCGGTCGCCGGGCCGGTGTAATCATCGGCCTTATTGCTGTTCGGATCTTTGCCCAGATAGTTCAGCACGGTCGCGAAAATCTCTTCCGGCGCATCGAGGAAGGAGACGCCGCAGCTTTTCAGCTTCTCAAGGTTTTCCGGCTTCAGCACCACGTCCCAGCTGTCCAGCTTCACGTCCGGGCCCAGCGCGGCTTTGACTTTATCCACGTTGTAGCCGATACCGGTGGTCGCCCACAGGTAAGGCATCGCGTATTTGTTGTCCGGGTCGTGCTTAGCCACCAGCTTCAGCACTTCCGGATCGAGATTTTTCCAGTTCGGTAACTTGCTCTTATCCAGCGGCTGGAAGACGCCTGCCGTCAGCTGGCGCTCCAGGAAGCTTGCGGAAGGCACCACGAGGTCAAACCCGGTGCTGCCCGCCATCAGCTTTCCTTCCAGCACTTCGTTGGAATCGAACACGTCGTAGACGACTTTAATGCCGGTCTCTTTTTCAAAATTTGCCACCGTGTCCGGCGCAATATAGTCAGACCAGTTATAAACGTGCAGCGTTTTTTGTTCCGCAGCGAGCGTGCCGGCAGAGACGGCCATCAGAGCACCCGCAACCAGACCCGATAACCATTTTTTATTCAAGGCGATCATAGTGTTATTCCTTCTGAAAGCTCGTTAACAAACGAACTAAAACTGTGCAATCAGGATATATGCAAAAATCATGCATAGTTTGTCGCTCTGCTCAAAATAAAAAGAAACCTCTTTACCCGGCAGCTTCCGCTCGCTTTTTTAAGCATCGCAAGAATAACTGTAGCCCGTGTCCCCGGCTATAGCCCAGACGAAAAAACGCCTTTTATCAATTTTTTATGCAGGTTAAGTCTACGTGATAAGCCGAAACGGCCTTCAGGGAGGTGAATAATTCTTTAAAGAAAGGTTAAAAGCAGCAGAAAAAATGGCCTTCTGCAGCCGCTATGGCAGCGACTGCGCAAAAGTCAGACAGGCTTAGTGAAGAAAATTGGGAGATGCATCATTATTCTCTGCATCATCTTCCGCGCTATACAGCAGATGGTGTGCATTGGCTTCCATCATAACCATGGAAATTTGCTCTTCGCTCAAGCGCATAAACCAGGCGAACTGCTTGAACGACAGCCCTGCCCCGGAGAATAAAGACTGGCAAACGACCAGTTTTGGCAGATTATCATCCTGTATGTCGAGAAATGCCTTCACCGTCAAAGAACTGGCATTGATTGCCGACAGGTCGGAAGCCAGCGCCAGCAGCGCGGAGGGCTTCACTTCGGCCAGCGCGGAGAAAAGGATCACGTCGTTAATCAGATCGATTTTGGCATCGAAAATGCCGTCGAAATTCTGCATATGAGGCAGATGCAGCGCCTGGCAGGAATCACATTCGAAGAACGTAATTCCGGCATCATCAAGCCATTGACGTAACGTATCCAGTGTAGGTACGACCTGTAAATCCATCGCGATGCAGCCTCTTTAATAAAAACTTCGCATAGGGTACTTAAAAAGCGCGCGGTAATCCATTTAACCACCCGTTTTCAGACAGTAGCCCGGCGTCGCATGACGCTCGATCCATAAGATCATTTTACCCGCAATATCGACCCCTGTGGTTTTTTCCACACCTTCCAGCCCCGGCGAGGCGTTCACCTCCATGACCAGCGGCCCGCGCGTCGCGCGCAGCAGATCTACACCCGCCACGTCCAGCCCCAGGGTTTGCGCCGCTTTCACGGCAATTTCCCGTTCGCGATCGCTGATATCGGCGATTCTGGCAATGCCGCCGCGGTGAAGGTTAGAGCGGAAATCGCCCTCTTTGGCCTGCCGCTCGATAGCCGCCACCACTTCGTTACCCACCACAAAACAGCGAATATCGCGCCCTTTCGCCTCTTCGATATACTCCTGCACCAGAATGTGGGCATTGAGGCCCCGGAAGGCATCAATCACGCTCTCCGCCGCCTGACGGGTCTCCGCCAGCACCACGCCAATGCCCTGCGTGCCTTCCACCAGCTTGATCACCAAAGGCGCGCCGCCCACCATGTCGATCAGATCGCTGGTGTCGTCCGGGGAATGGGCAATCCCGGTGACGGGAAGATCGATCCCCTGACGGGCAAGAAGCTGCAGCGAGCGCAGCTTGTCGCGGGCGCGGGAAATGGCGACGGATTCGTTGAGCGGGTAGCTGCCCAGCATCTCGAACTGGCGCAGCGCGGCGGTGCCGTAGTAGGTAATCTGGGAGCCGATGCGGGGGATCACCGCATCAAAGTGCGGCAGCTTGCGGCCTTTGTAGTGAATCGACGAGGCGGCCGGATCGATGTTCATATAGCAGGACATCGGGTCGAGGATTTCAACCTGATGCCCGCGTTTCGCCGCCGCTTCTCGCAGGCGCTTACATGAATAGAGCGTTCCATCCCGGGACAATATGGCAATTTTCACCCTGCACCTCTCTGAAGACATGGAAAAAGCCTGCGTATCATATACGCAGGCAGGCGCAGGATAAATGGACTATCGCGTCGCCCAGCCCTGTTTGTGCAGGTAATCAAGAATAAACGGGCGATTTTCTTTAATGATGGTGCGGCGAATATGGTCCGTCCAGGTGTCGCGACGGTTATTGCTGCCGCGCGTCATGTAGTAGTTCGCCAGCTCTTCGTCGTAGTGATTCAGGACATCCTGATCGACCGGCTGGTAGTGGTTTTCATGCACCAGCATCGCCGCAGGAATGCGCGGCTTCAGATCCGGGTTATCCGCCGGCCAGCCAAGGCACAGGCCAAACAGCGGCAGCACGTGTTTTGGCAGCTTCAGCAGGTCGGTCACACTTTGAATGTTGTTACGCAGGCCGCCAATGTAGACGCCGCCTAACCCCAGCGACTCCGCCGCCGTAAAGGCGTTTTGCGCCATCAGCGCGGTATCCACCACGCCCAGCAGCAGCTGTTCGGCCAGCCCCAGCTCGGCCTCAGGGCAGATCTGCAGGTGGCGGTTAAAGTCGGCGCAGAATACCCAGAACTCGGCTGCCTGAGCCACATGCTTCTGCCCGCCGGTCAGCGTCACCAGCTGTTCACGCATCGCCGGGTCGGTAATGCGGATAATGGAGCTGCACTGCAGGAAGCTGGAGCTGGAGGTCGCCCTTGCGCTGTTAATAATCGCTTCGCGCTGCGCATCGGTAATCGGCTCATCGGTGAAGTGGCGAATGGAACGATGGGAAAGGAGCAGGTCTATGGTTGGCGTCATCTTGTCTCTCTTTATCTTGCTTAAACCGTATGGCAGCCAGTATAGGCAATGATATGCGCGGTGTAATTGGCGAAACATAGCTCATAGATATTATAACGACAGGCGAAACCTTCTTTAATGACGACAGGTTATGGGGCACTATACGTGTCATTCGCCGTCAGGCTTGTTTTTTTGAGGAGAGAGAAATGTTTGCAGTTATTTTTGGTCGTCCAGGGTGCCCTTACTGTGTGCGCGCGAAAGAGCTGGCTGAGAAACTGACCGAAGAGCGCGATGACTTCAACTTCCGCTATGTGGACATCCACGCGGAAGGCATCACCAAAGCCGATCTGGAAAAAACTGTCGGTAAGCCGGTTGAAACCGTACCGCAGATCTTCCTCGATCAGAAACACATTGGCGGCTGCACCGACTTTGAAGCTTACGCCAAAGAGCACCTGGGCCTGTTTGCTGCCCAGTAATGAAATGAAAGGACGCCCTCACCGAGAGGGCGTTTTTATTTGTGGTGCCGTCGGTTATGAAGCAGACTGCGCACAAATAAGTAGCAGAGCGCGCCAAGGGCGCACCAGAAAACAGCGCTCATCAACCACGCCAGCTCCTGCCAGAAACTCCGCGTAGAGATATACAGCAAGCGCATCATCAGCAAACAGAGCGGCGCGGCCAGCATGGCGCCCAGCAGTGGCTTCACCACCTCCCCTTTACGGGAGAGAAAACTGGCAGCTGCCCCCGGCAGGGTAAAAAAGAGCAACCCGAGCTCCGGATGACCCGACGCCCTGAATGCCCCTTTCACGTTAAAAGCAAGCGACATGCATACGACCGTGAACAGCAAAAAGCAGCTGATCACCCCCGCCCAGTTTCGTTTCATATTCAACCTATCCTCCTGACTTATCTCTATCAAATACACTTTCGTCGGGTAGACGCCCAGTCAGATAAAGCAATGCGGCAATCCTTGCCAAAGTACGCACAGGGTGATGCGATAATCAGTAGCTGTCAGTAGCTAATGCGATTAAACTACACGCCAGCTAATGTTTTAGGGAATAAAGCAGGAAACAGGGAGCGTTAACGCTTTTCCCTGACCCAAAAAACAGTAGCCCAAAAAGTCCTTTCATTCAACAACTTACTGGTAAACAAGAAGTTAGCCTCCGTGAATATAAACGTCGCAGACTTGTTAAATGGGAATTACATCCTGTTATTATTTGTGGTACTGGCGCTGGGTCTTTGCCTGGGTAAATTGCGCCTGGGTTCGGTTCAACTCGGTAATTCCATTGGCGTTTTAGTCGTCTCCTTATTATTAGGCCAGCAGCACTTCAGCATTAACACGGACGCGCTCAACTTAGGTTTTATGCTGTTTATTTTTTGTGTTGGCGTGGAAGCGGGACCTAACTTTTTTTCCATTTTCTTCCGCGACGGCAAAAATTATCTGATGCTGGCGCTGGTGATGGTCGGCAGCGCGCTGCTGATCGCGTTAGGGCTGGGTAAACTGTTTGGCTGGGATATCGGGCTAACGGCCGGTATGCTGGCAGGCTCGATGACCTCCACTCCGGTGCTGGTGGGTGCCGGTGATACCCTGCGCCACTCCGGTATGGCCGGGGAACAGCTCTCCACCGCCCTCGACCACCTGAGCCTGGGCTATGCCCTGACCTATCTGATTGGTCTGGTGAGCCTGATCGTTGGCGCACGCTATCTGCCAAAACTGCAGCATCAGGATCTGCAGACCAGCGCCCAGCAAATCGCCCGCGAGCGCGGTCTGGATACCGACTCCAAACGTAAAGTTTATCTCCCGGTGATCCGCGCCTACCGAGTCGGGCCAGAGCTGGTGGCGTGGGCAGACGGCAAAAACCTGCGCGAACTGGGGATTTACCGCCAGACGGGCTGCTACATCGAACGTATCCGCCGTAACGGCATTCTGGCGAACCCGGACGGCGACGCGGTGCTGCAGATGGGCGACGACATCGCGCTGGTCGGTTACCCGGACGCCCACGCCCGTCTCGACCCGAGCTTCCGTAACGGCAAAGAGGTGTTCGACCGCGACCTGCTCGACATGCGCATCGTCACCGAAGAGATCGTGGTGAAAAACCATAACGCCGTTGGCCGCCGCCTGGCGCAGCTGAAGCTGACCGACCACGGCTGCTTCCTCAACCGCGTGATCCGCAGCCAGATTGAGATGCCTATCGACGACAACGTGGTGCTCAACAAAGGCGACGTGCTGCAGGTCAGCGGCGACGCCCGCCGCGTGAAAACCGTGGCCGACCGCATCGGCTTTATCTCCATTCACAGCCAGGTCACCGACCTGCTGGCCTTCTGCGCCTTCTTTATCGTTGGCCTGATGATCGGGATGATCACCTTCCAGTTCAGCAACTTTAGCTTCGGCATCGGTAACGCCGCCGGGCTGCTGTTCGCCGGGATCATGCTGGGCTTCCTGCGAGCGAACCACCCGACCTTCGGCTACATTCCGCAGGGCGCGCTGAACATGGTGAAAGAGTTCGGTCTGATGGTCTTTATGGCGGGCGTGGGCTTAAGCGCGGGAAGCGGCATTGGCCACAGCCTGGGTGCCGTTGGCTGGCAGATGTTGGTTTCCGGACTAATCGTCAGCCTGGTGCCGGTGGTGATCTGTTTCCTGTTCGGCGCCTACGTGCTGCGCATGAACCGCGCCCTGCTCTTCGGGGCGATGATGGGGGCGCGTACCTGTGCGCCTGCTATGGAAATCATCAGCGACACCGCGCGCAGCAACATCCCGGCGCTGGGGTATGCGGGCACCTATGCTATCGCTAACGTGCTGCTGACGCTGGCGGGTACGCTGATTATCATCATCTGGCCCGGACTCGGATAACTCCTAAGAATGCGCGTGGCGGAAAATATTTTCGTTACGCGCAGAACTTTTTTATCAAGGGGCAGTCATAACTAGTGCCACTGCTTTTCTTTGATGTCCCCAATTTGTGGAGCCCATCAACCCCGCCGTTTTGGTTCAAGGTTGATGGGTTTTTTGTTGTCTGAAGTTCGTGCCTTGTGGCGAACAGCCATAGGCAAAGCCTTCCTACGCCGTTTCAATCGCATATAGCAGTTCAACCAGATCAACCGCACTTACATCATCCCAGCGAAGGTAGCTCGACAGAGAGCTTGTTCCCGAATCTTGCCCTAAAACGCGCTGGCATATTGCCTGGTGGTCAACGGATGCAGATACCCAGACAGCACCACTCTGCTGACAAAAGTAGGTCGAACCTTTCAACCCATCCCTTTGAATACGTTTCTTCCAGGTATCCACCTGCTGTGTCGTCACTTTTAAACTCATATCTTCCCCTAAGTAAATCAAGCAATCCCAGTTGATGATCCCATAAAATACCCGGATAAATCAGCGCGGAGAATATCAGTGTTCAATTTTTATCCTGACAAGACATTTAACAGAACGGAAGTTATGAGTCGACCAACACCCGTTCCCGCCATCAACGGAGTCTATTTTTGGTGGTTCAAAGAAATCCCGCCGGGCGTTCCAACAGAAGGTTGCCTAACTCATGATGGGCTAACTCTGCTTTATGTGGGTATTTCTCCCGACAAAAAAGGGAAACCTAATAGTAGAGCCAATCTCAAAACACGTATCAAAACTCACTACAGCGGAAATGCCGAAGGCTCTACGCTGAGACGAACGCTAGGTGTTTTGCTTGCGGCAGTAAGCAATTATCCCCTCCGTCGTGTTGGAAGGGGAAACAGAACGACATTTACCCATGCTGGGGAACAATGGCTCGATCTTTGGATGGATCAGAATGCAAAAGTATACTGGGTAGCAGACGAAGAACCTTGGGTGCTGGAAGAAGCGTTGATAAGAAGTATTCCGCTCCCATTAAACATTCAAGGTAACACTCATCCTTTTAAGCCAACGCTCTCAGCAATGCGCAGCAAAGCTATGGCAGAAGCCAAACTGATGGAGATTGCGAACGAAACAGGATTTAGCAGACGTAAGGTCGTGGAGATTGTTGAGCAAGCTGTGAGGGTAGAATAATCGGCTCAGGAAGACCGCCGTTGCGCAGTTGCACCAAATAAAAGGCACAGCCCAGGCGGCAAACCATAAGTATTACGTTAACTGTTCAGGTATTCCATTCAAGTTTGTGCATTAAGGTGTGACAACATAGCCGTACAGATTTACCAAAGGCAGCATTTCTCATTATCTTTATGCAGGCGATGACGAGGCAATCGACCATCTGCTGGTATGTCGTTTAGGGTGACAACAGGCAGCCCAGTTAGCTCGCTATAGCGTTCCATAGTGACGTGCAGTTTGTTCAAGAAATTGTAATATTAGGGGTCATGGTGCAACACCTCCTACTGGCTTGTGGTGAGCCGTTTGTAAACGGGACAAGTACATAAATGGAAACAAAACTGATAATGGTTGATGGGAACGCTTACATTTTTGACGCGCCATTTCTTCCTATCAATCTTCATCTCCGATTGTTGTTAGTGATGGTCGTACTACATATATCAGTTGTCAAAAATTCACGGAAGTGTTAGATGCGCACTGGTTGATCAATATTGATGGGACCTATTCCGTTAGACTGATTACAAGACTGCAGAAAGGCATGATTAAAGTTTCTACTGCAGAAAATAGTTTTTAGTGTGCTTTTTCTTGTATAGAAGTTATTGCATGTATAAGAAGCACAACAGTTTCACACTGATTAGGTAAAAGGATTTAGAAATGGATTTGTTTCTTGTTGTAGTTTTGCTTTTGGCCTTACTCGCCCCCATCCTTAGTCTTATTTTGCTCAAGAAGAGCAAACAACATAAGACAGAGATCGAGGCACTTAATCATCAAAAGATAGCTCTTTCGAATGAACTAAGTGAAAGCCAAAAACATTTAACGAACGCTATAAGAGAGCACTCAGAGCTGGAAGGAAGAGCTGCTCCTCTGTGGCAATATGAAGAACTGCATAGTGCCGTTCTGGATGCAGAAAAGACGATAAAAACAGCAGACTCGATTGCTAAAAACACAGTGAATGAAGCACAACTTAAAGCATCCAGCATCGTCTTTGAAGCAAATAACCAAGCCCGACTAACGATAAGTAATGCCAATAACGAAGCAGTTGTAATAACTAAAGATGCTCGCGATGCTCGTTTAAAAGCCAAGGAACGATTGGAGAACGCCAATAGTAGGGCCGATGAGCTAATCTCCAATGCTAATGATAATGCAATGAAAATAGTCGCTGATGCAGAGATTAGAGCAAAAGAAATCGCCGGCTCTGCATATGAAGCAAAAGAATTTGCAGAAACCTACCAAGCTGTGGCCAAGTCAATGAAAAATAAAATTGAAGGGTACGGTGATGAATGGATTGTTCCAAACCGAAGCGTTCTGGATGAACTAGCAGAGAATTATGAATTTACTGATGCAGGCAGAGAGCTACAAAAAGCCAGAGAGTTAACAAAATCACTAATTAAAACGAGCAAAGCGGCAAGTTGTGATTATGTCGAACCGAATAGACGTAATACTGCGATAAAATTTGTATTAGATGCGTTCAATGGCAAAGTTGATAGTACACTTTCTAAAATCAAACATAACAATTACGGTAAACTTTCCCAGGAAATTAAAGACGCATTTCAGCTTGTAAATTATAACGGCTCAGCTTTTAGGTCGGCTAAGATCACTGATATATTCTTACAGGCCCGACTCAACGAACTGAAATGGGGCGTTGCAGTTAATGAAATTATGCTCGAAGAAAAAGAAGAACAAAGGCGCATCAAAGAGCAGTTGCGCGAAGAAGAAAAAGCACGTCGAGAATACGAAAGAGCGATAAAAGAAGCCAAGAAAGAAGAGAAAACAATTCAGCAGGCTATAGATAAGGCTACTAAAGAGCTGATGCTTGCAGGTGAAGAGCAACGACTCGCCCTTGAGCAGAAACTGGCTGAATTACAAATTAAATTCGAAGAGGCTGAAGCCAAAAACCAGCGTGCAATTTCGATGGCTCAACAAACACGCTCAGGTCATGTCTATGTAATTAGTAATATAGGATCGTTCGGCGAAAATGTTTATAAAATTGGCATGACGCGACGCCTCGAACCTCTAGACCGTGTTCGTGAACTTAGTGATGCCAGTGTTCCATTCGCCTTTGATGTACATGCAATGATCTACAGTGACGATGCACCATCATTAGAGAATCACTTGCATAAAGTATTTAATGGAAAACAAGTTAACAAGGTTAATTCTCGGAAAGAATTCTTTAATGTGGGCATTAAAGATATTAAATCAACTGTAGCCAATATGAATATCGATGCACATTGGACGATGTTTGCAGATGCCAAAGAATATAGAGAGTCTCTCGCAATTGAGAATGAACGCTCAGCCGCGCAGGTTGCAAACGAAGAACTCGTTGTTGCCTGACATAGGTGATTTCACGTAATCATACATTAATCACGATTTTTATATACAGTTAAATTTAGCCCTCAGACATGAGGGCTTTTTTATGGCAGTACGAAAACTCGAAACAGGAAAATGGATTTGTGAATGCTACCCCGCCGGACGCAACGGGCGGCGTGTGCGTAAGCAGTTCGCTACCAAAGGCGAAGCACTGGCTTTTGAACGCCACACAATGGAAGAGACGGAGGCTAAGCCCTGGTTGGGTGAATCGGTAGCTCGCCGAACTCTGAAAGACGTAGTTGAACTCTAGTTCAAGCTGCACGGCAAATCTCTGACCGCTGGCGAGCATGTTTACGACAAGCTGATCCTGATGGTCTATGCACTCTGAAACCCTATTGCTACTGATCTCAGCTCGAAATTATTCGCACATTACCGTGACAAACGCCTGACGTGTGAAATCTATTTCAGTGAGAAGTGGAAGAAAGGTGCCAGCCCGGTAACTATCAACCTTGAACAAAGCTATCTGAGCATTGTTTTTAGCGAGCTGGCCCACCTTGGAGAATGGACGGCACCAAACCCGCTGGAAAGCATGCGCAAGTTCACGATTGCCGAAAAGGAAATGGCCTGGCTGACGCATGAACAAATCACAGAGCTACTTTATGACTGCCAACGCCAAAGCGCCCTGCTCGCTCTGGTTGTAAAAATCTGTCTGAGCACCAGGGCACGCTGGCGCGAAGCTGTGAATCTCACTCGTTCCCAGGTAACTAAGTATCGAATCACTTTCGTCAGGACAAAAGGCAAAAAGAACCGCAGCATCCCGATCAGCAAAGAGCTGTATGAAGAACTCATTGCTATGGACGGCTTCAAGTTTTTCACCGACTGCTACTTTCAGTTTTTGGCAGTGATGGATAAAACTTCCATCGTGCTACCACGCGGGCAGCTAACCCACGTCTTGCGCCATACATTTGCAGTACACTTTATGATGTCAGGCGGGAACATCACTTGCCCTTCAGAAAATCCTGGGTCACCACGACATAAAAATGACCATGCGTTATGCCCACCTGGCACCAGATCACCTTGAGACAGCGCTACGTTTTAACCCGTTAGCTACCATGATAACTGCTTAAATTGGAAGAACCGCTCATACGCACTCACCGCGTTTTAGCACGTTTGAATCTCGATTTATTCAACTATGTATGCCACTATAAGTTAGCTTGGTTTTCAAAGATTCTTAGCAGCTGATTTCTCTAAAAAATTTGGCTACCTAGACACCAAGTTAAGGGGATAAATAATGATAAATATCAATCAACTATGTGATTACATCATCACAAAAATCTCAGCTTCAGGCGAAACTATGTCTAATTTGAAGCTGCAAAAATTGGCGTATTACGCGGATGCTTGGTATCTGGCTTTTTTTGATGAAAAGTTAGTGGATGAGGGGTTTCAAGCGTGGATTCACGGCCCAGTAAGCCGTGCGATTTATAACCGATTCTCTTCTACAAAATCACTGTATTCGGACATCACGATTGCAGATTGCACTCCTGGATTTGATCTTTCATCTATTCCAGCCGCTGCCGCAGCTCATATTGATGGCGTTCTTGAAGTCTATGGTGCTTTTTCTGGTGCACAACTTGAAGATATGACCCATAAAGAAGAGCCATGGATTAAGGCTCGTGAGGGTTACAGACCGTCAGCACGTTGCGAGGTAGTCATTGATCGCAACATAACTAGAGATTTTTACCGTAGCCGATTGAATTAATAACCATGGTGAAAGCCTTTCGCCCTTCATTAGGGACAAATCAGCCGACAGCGGTACAGACCCCTAAAACGCCCTCCGCACCCGAAAGAAAGTGGGCGTTTTCTTTTCGTTATTGGCGTCAAATTGAGAATTTTGGGTTAGATCGTACCGATTCAGGCTGGTTTGTTTCACTAATTGGAAAATTATCCGAGCTTTCCCAAAAAGATGTCAAAGGCTTTATTACCAGTGGGGCCGAAAGAGAGGCATGGCGCTATCATTCAATAAACTGGGAACAAAGAAATATCCCCGTACAACGTAACCAGTTGACCTGGATTGACTCTGACTACCTTGAAAATGACGAAGAATACCCATTATTACAATTTCAGATATCTACTGCCCTTGGTAGAGTTGTAGGCTTTTGGGATGAGAACCAAATTTTTAATGTTGTGCTTTTAGATCCTCTTCATAACATCCAGCCAACACGCTCTCATAACTATCGAGTTGACTACTGTGCACCGCTTGAGACCCCCTACTCACTTTTACTCTGTAGAGTAGATGATATAAGACGCACATGCCGTTGTTCAGATCCTGAATGTAGCTTCAAACGTCGAATCGAGCAATTTGAAGAAATTCCAATCCAGACAAACACACTTGTACACTATGTCAGTGACATGGAATGGGCTGAGACACAGCAATTTATAGCGGATGGTTTGATAAGCGATGCCAAAGAAGTTTTCTCTTGGGGGCTACTGGCTATCAGGGACCAGTAACCACCTGCCAAGTGGCGACAAAGTGGCGGCAGCGGTTGGCAATACCCCGTAATCGTCACTTCTCACCACCAAGCTAACTTATTGATTATCGTACAACTCATTGTTTTCACTAACCCGTCTATATAAATGGGTTTTTTGTTGTCTGAAATACCCCTTCCTCTAATCTTATCTTCTCTCTCGCCACCAAAACATATATGATTAAACACATATAAAAATCACATCTGCAGGAACACCCATGCTCCACCCACTCCACCTCTTCAAAACCCTCTCCGACGAAACGCGGCTCGCCATCGTCATGCTGCTCCGCGAAGCGGGCGAGCTGTGCGTCTGCGATCTCTGCGCCGCCACCGCCGAATCTCAGCCTAAAGTCTCCCGCCACATGGCGCTGCTGCGCGAGTCCGGGCTGGTGATCGACCGTCGCGAGGGTAAGTGGGTCCATTACCGTCTCTCTCCCAACATGCCTGCATGGGCGGCAGCCGTTATCGACACCAGTTGGAACTGCCTGCGGGAAGAGACGCGTATGAAGCTGAAAAACCGGCTTCCGGGTTCGTGCTAATCAAAACACATTCACAAAAACAGATATAACGGAGTAAGCGATGTTTCTGGCAGGGGCAATTTTTCTGTTTACGCTGGTGCTGGTCATCTGGCAGCCCAAAGGACTGAGTATCGGCTGGAGCGCGACTATCGGCGCCGTGCTGGCGCTGGCTAGCGGCGTGATTCACATTAACGATATTCCGGTAGTCTGGAATATCGTCTGGAACGCCACGGCAACGTTTATCGCCGTTATCATTATCAGTCTGCTGCTGGATGAGTCCGGCTTTTTCGAGTGGGCAGCACTGCACGTCGCTCGCTGGGGGAAAGGTCGGGGGCGATTGCTGTTTACCTGGATTATCCTGCTGGGCGCAGCCGTCGCAGCGCTGTTTGCTAATGACGGCGCGGCGCTGATCCTCACGCCTATCGTCATCGCCATGCTGCTGGCGTTGGGGTTCAGCAAACAGGCCACGCTGGCGTTTGTGATGGCGGCAGGTTTTATCGCCGATACCGCCAGCCTGCCGCTGATTGTCTCCAACCTGGTCAACATCGTCTCGGCAGACTTCTTCGCGCTGGGGTTCAGCGAGTACGCTTCGGTGATGATCCCGGTGGATATCGCCGCGATTGCCGCAACGCTGGTCATGCTGCACCTGTTCTTTCGCAAGGAAATTCCTCCAGAATATGACCTGGCGAAACTCCAGGAGCCTGCGCGGGCCATTCACGACCTCCCGACGTTCAGAACGGGCTGGATCGTCCTCCTTCTTCTGCTCGTCGGTTTCTTCGTACTTGAACCTCTCGGCATTCCGGTCAGCGCCATTGCGACCGTCGGCGCGCTGATTTTATTCGCTGTCGCAAAACGCGGACATGCGATAAATACCGGAAAAGTGCTGCGCGGCGCGCCGTGGCAGATCGTCATCTTCTCGCTGGGGATGTATCTGGTGGTGTATGGCCTGCGTAATGCCGGGCTGACGGACTCTCTCACAGGCGTACTGAATAGCCTGGCCGGACACGGGCTGTGGGCCACCACGCTGGGAACCGGGTTCATCACCGCGTTCCTGTCATCCATAATGAACAATATGCCCACGGTGCTGATTGGCGCGCTCTCCATTGACGGCAGCACGGCAACAGGATTGATAAAGGACGCGATGATTTACGCCAACGTGATTGGCTGCGATCTGGGGCCAAAAATCACGCCTATTGGTAGTCTCGCCACCCTGCTCTGGCTTCACGTGCTGGCGCAGAAAAACATGACGATTACCTGGGGCGGCTATTTCCGGACGGGCATCATCATGACGCTGCCGGTCCTGTTTGTGACGCTCGCCGCCCTGGCGCTACGTCTCTCCTTCACACTGTAATGAGCCACTGATATGAGCCACATCACCATTTACCACAACCCCGCCTGCGGCACCTCGCGCAACACGCTGGAGATGATCCGCAACAGCGGCGCGGAGCCAGAGATTATTCTCTATCTGGAAACGCCGCCGTCGCGCGATACGCTGACCGCCCTGATTGCCGATATGGGCATTTCGGTGCGCGATTTGCTGCGTAAAAACGTGGAGCCCTATGAACAGCTCGGCCTTGCCGACGATAAGTTCACCGACGACCAGCTTATCGATTTTATGCTGCAACACCCGATCCTGATTAACCGTCCGATCGTGGTGACGCCGCTGGGCACCCGCCTGTGCCGCCCGTCTGAAGTCGTCCTCGACATTCTGCCGGACGCGCAGAAAGGGGCGTTTACGAAAGAGGATGGCGAAGCGGTGGTGGACGCCAGCGGGAAGAATATCCTGAAAAAATAATCCTTCCTCAGGTGGACGACAGGGCCAGCGCCCGGCGGGCCCTGAACGCCTGGAGAAAACAACCGCCCGCTAGCTCGCCACGCAGACCCGGTTGCGCCCCTCACGTTTTGCACGATAAAGCTCACGATCGGCTCGCGCCAGGGCTGACTGCACGCCATGTTCAATCTCCAGTTCATCCGGCGTCATGCATACGAGCCCCATGCTGGCGGTGAAGCGGATCGTCTGCCCGTTGAAGTCGACGTTCTGGCTGGCAAGGCTCATCCGTACGCGCTCGGCGATCTCAGCGGCCGTCTCCAGAGAGGTCTGCGGCATTGCCACGACAAACTCTTCCCCGCCGAAGCGGGCGACAATGTCGCTGCCTCTCACCAGTGCCGGAAGCGCGTTGCCAATATGCTTCAGCACCGCATCGCCGCCGTCATGACCCCAGGTGTCGTTAATACGCTTGAAGAAATCCAGATCCATGCTCATCAGGCACAGGGGCTGCTGATGCCGACGGGCAAGATTGCAGGCCCGCAAAGACCACTCATCAAACTGGCGACGGTTTGCCAGCCCGGTGAGCGGATCGAGCCGCGCCTCCTGCTGGAAACGCGCCCGCTGCAGGGCGTTGACGTGGATGTAATGCATCAGAAACCACTGCGTAATGGAGATAACCAGAATCGCCAGCGCCGTCCACAGAGCCTGATAATACCAGCCGTGCAGCACGTCTTTTCTGGCCAGCCCGACGGCCAGCACCCATTTGCGTTCGTTGAGGTTAAGAAATACTCCCATACGTTCAACGCCATCAATCGGAGAAGTATATCGTTGGACCTGTGCGGTATCGCTTGCGTATTCCAGCAGCTTCGCGAGGCGCGGGTCGGAGGTGTTCAATTGCGAACCGTCATTCGCCCCCATACGGGCAAGCTGCACCGCATTGTCACGATCAAGGACCGCCATCGCCCCACCCTGACCTAAATCGAAGCCCTGCGCTTCCATTTTGCGAAACATATCGTTCATGGTGTTACCATTGAAAAAACCCAACGCACCACCAAGAAAGCGACCATGTGCATCGCGCACTGCACGGAACATCACGAAGCCCAACAAGTTTTTATCCGTGCCGTTGCTCTGCCAGTAAAACAAACTTTCGGTAACTTCATCCCGGCGAAAATCAGTAAACAGAGGGTGCTGCCGAAAGCTGGCCTGCGCAAGCGTAGAGGCGTCCAGAGCGCGCTCAAAAGGAAATAGCGCGCGGCTGCTGAGAAAATCACCGTCTTCATCAAAGACGACAACGCCATCCAGCCAGGCACGCTTGAGCTCCCCTTGCAGGAATGGCTGCGCGTTTTCAGGCGTGACCGTATGGTTGAGCAGAAAGGCATTCCCGATAAAGCGCATCTGGTAGCGCATCGCGTTAAGGCTGGTTTCAAACTGCTGGGACTGGAGTATGGCCGTATTGCGAAGGATACGTGCAGCGTTATCCTCCACATAGCCGCGCTGGTAGAGCAGATGCCCAATCAGCAGACTCGTCTGAACCAAAATCAACAGTACTAACAACGCTCTCTTTTTTGCCAGACTGACCTGCACGAACCAGGTACTTACTTTTTCACCCAACGCCAACCTCAACCACTGAACAGTAAATAACCACCGCGGTGGATAGTCACGTGTTCGGTCCGGATTGTCAATATGGAGAAAAATCGTAATACATTGAAAAATATGAACTAATTTTCTTTATTTAACGGTGTAATGCCCGCAATCCTCCCCACCATCGCCCGAATCTCCTCCCGGCTTAACGGCGCCCGGTCGGTGACATAGTGCAGCGTCATCCCTTCGATAAACGCGTCCAGCGCGCGGGTGGTGACCGGGTCGAACCACTGCTCCAGCGTGGTCTGGCTCATCTTCATCCAGTCCTGCATCACCGTTTTCAGCGCCGCGCTGCGGTGCATAAAGGCGTAAAGCTGATACATCAGCGCCATGTTGTGCGGCGTGGTCACCTGCGAGCTGTGGATCAGCGTGGTGATAGATTCGCACGCCATTTCCGGCCCGGTGACGCCCGCGAAGAAATCCCGGTACTGCTGCGACATCTGGCGGGTAAACCACGTGAAGGCCTCCTCCAGCAGCGGCTCCATGCCGTCGAAATAGTAGGTCATCGACCCCAGCGGCACGCCCGCGCAGGTGGCGATTTTACGGTGCGTGACGGCGTGAATACCGTGTTCAGCAATGGTGTCGAGCGTCGCCTGCAGGATCTTCTCCCGGCGATGCGGATCGTTGGGTGGTCTGCTCATCAATTCCTCACCTGGTTTGTGTACAAATGTACACAAACTTGCTAGTGTTGTCGCTATTGTTGTACTTCTGGTGCTACCCCAATGACGCTGACCTCTCCCCGCAAAGCCCTGCAGCTCCGCCTGTGGGCGCTGTTTATGTTCTTCTTCATTCCCGGTCTGCTGATGGCCTCCTGGGCCACGCGCACGCCCGCCATTCGCGACATTTTGTCCGTCTCTACCGCTGAGATGGGCATCGTGCTGTTCGGCCTGTCGATAGGCTCCATGAGCGGCATTCTCTGCTCCGCGTGGCTGGTAAAGCGCTTCGGTACGCGAGCGGTGATCCGCACCACCATGTGCTTCGCGGTGTTCGGGATGATGGTGCTGAGCGCGGCGCTGTGGTTTGCCTCACCGGTGCTGTTTGCGCTGGGGTTGACGGTGTTTGGCGGCAGCTTCGGCTCGGCGGAAGTGGCGATAAACGTTGAAGGGGCGGCGGTCGAGCGCGAGATGAACAAAACCGTGCTGCCAATGATGCACGGCTTCTATAGCCTCGGCACGCTGGCCGGTGCGGGCGTGGGGATGGCGCTGACGGCCACTGGCGTGAGCGCGAATCTGCATATTCTGCTGGCGGCGCTGGTGTGCATCATTCCCATTCTGACCGGCATCCGGGCCATCCCGGACGGCACCGGTAAAAACTCCGCGGACGAACAGCATTCTGCCGAAAAAGGGCTGCCCTTCTACCGCGATTTCCAGCTGATGCTAATCGGCGTGGTGGTGCTGGCGATGGCGTTCGCGGAGGGGTCCGCCAACGACTGGCTGCCGCTGCTGATGGTGGACGGTCACGGCTTTAGCCCGACCTCCGGCTCGCTGATTTACGCCGGGTTTACGCTGGGGATGACCGTCGGGCGCTTCACCGGCGGCTGGTTTATCGACCGCTACAGCCGCGTGGCGGTAGTGCGCGCCAGCGCCCTGCTCGGCGGGCTGGGTATCGCGATGATCATCTTTGTGGATGTGGACTGGATTGCCGGCGTCTCGGTGATCCTCTGGGGGCTGGGCGCGTCCCTCGGCTTCCCGCTGACCATCTCTGCCGCCAGCGATACCGGCCCGGATGCCCCGACGCGCGTCAGCGTGGTGGCAACCACGGGCTATCTCGCCTTCCTGGTCGGGCCGCCGCTGCTCGGCTTCCTCGGGGAGCACTACGGGCTGCGCAGCGCCATGCTGGTGGTGTTAGGGTTGGTCATCATCGCGGCGCTGGTGGCGCGCGCGGTGGCAAAGCCGGAAACGAATCAAACGACACTGGAGAAGGGATATGAGCGTTAAACTGATCGCCGTCGACATGGATGGCACATTCCTGAGCGATGCCAAGACCTACAATCGCCCGCGCTTTCTGGCGCAGTACGCGCGCATGAAGGCGCAAGGCATTCGTTTCGTGGTCGCCAGCGGCAACCAGTACTACCAGCTCATCTCCTTTTTCCCGGAGATTGCGCATGAAATTTCATTCGTCGCCGAAAACGGCGGCTGGGTCGTGAGTGAGGGTGAAGACGTCTTTAACGGTGAACTGTCGAAAGCCCATTTCGAGACCGTCGCGAGCGTCTTAAACGACGTTCCCGGCATTGAGATTATCGCCTGCGGAAAGAGCAGCGCCTACACTCTCAAGTGCTATGACGAGGGCTTTAAGGCCATCGCGGCGAAGTACTATCACCGTCTGGAAATGGTCAGCGATTTCGACAACCTGAACGATATTTTCTTCAAATTCGGACTCAACGTGTCCGATGATGAAATTCCGCGTATTCAGGCGCTGCTGCATGAAAAGCTCAGCGACATCATGGTGCCCGTCACCACCGGTCACGGCAGTATCGACCTCATTATCCCCGGCGTGCATAAGGCCAACGGCCTGCGGATCCTGCAACAGCGCTGGGGCATAGAGAACAGCGACGTGGTGGCCTTCGGCGACAGCGGCAACGACGTGGAGATGCTGCGCCAGTCCGGGTTCAGCTTTGCGATGGCAAATGCCAGACCGCATATCAAAGCGGCAGCGCGTTTTGAAGCGCCGCACAATAACGAGGAAGGCGTGCTGGATGTGATTGAGAAGGTGTTGAACGGGGAGGCACCGTTTAATTGACCGCGTGCGGTCTGGTGCCCTTACCCTAGCCCTCTCCCACAGGGAGAGGGCATAAGAATTAAGGTTGCAGAGCGTTTCCGACGCGCTTGTCTTTCAGGAATACCACCATCAGGCCAACCCACAGCACGCCATTGGCGAGGTTAAACAGGCTGAACAGCCCGTTACCGCCCATCGCGTAGGCATGCTTGCTCACCTCGATACCGACGGTAAAAATCAGCATCTGTAGCATCCCCATCGCCGCGGAGACCGTGCCCTTACTCATCTCGCTGGCAAACAGCGTCAGGCGCACCAGCCCGGCGTTCGCCACGCCAATCCCGAAGGCGTAGATACTCAGCCCCGCCGTCATCCACAAATAAGCGTGAGATGACGCGACGGTTGCCACCGCCGCCAGAATCAGCCCTGCCGCAATCGGCCAGCCGCCCATGATAATCAGCGAACGCACGGTGCGGCGTGACGTCAGACGCGCCAGCACCAGGTTACCGATAATCAGCGCGCCAAAGATCGGCACCTGCAGCAGGCCGTACTCGTAGCTGCTGAGCTTTTCGCCGCTGATGATAATGACCGGAGACTGGGCAATCCACGCCAGCAGCGGCAGGCTAACAAACCCGGTCGCCAGTGCGCCCGCTACAAAGCGGCCGTTTTTCAGCACCTCTTTGTAATCCCGACCCAGCTCTTTCAGCGAGAGTTTCTCGCCGATGCGGGTGGCGGTTTCCGGCATCGCACGGTGCAGGCCAAAGAACGCGATGGCGGCGAGAACGGCAAAGAGCACAAACATCCCTTCCCAGGGGGCCATATGCACCCATGCGGCGCCCACCAGCGGCCCGAGCAAGGGAGCGATCAGCGCCACGTTCGCCATCAGCGCGGTGATTTTGATACACACCGCCTCTTCAAACGACTCCTGAATGGCCGCATACCCCACGGCGCCGATAAAGCACAGGCTCACCCCCTGCAGGAAGCGCAGCAGAGTAAATTGTTCAATATTTTGCGCCAGCAGCGTGGCAAGGCAGGTGACGATGAACCACACCACGCCCGTCAGCATCACCGGGCGACGGCCAATACGATCCGACAGCGGGCCTAACAGCCACTGTAAAAACATGCCGCCGGCCAGATAGGCGGTCATGGAGGTCGGTACCCACTCAATTCCGGCGTTGTACTGCGCCACCACGGCCAGCATACCGGGCTGGATCATATCGTTGCCGATATAGGTAGAAAATTCGTAGAGCACCAGACACAAGGGGAAAAGCAACGCCTGACGACCCAGACGTGAACCTGAAGAAGAACGGTTTAACATGCAATCTCTTTATAATGACAAAATCGCGACGAGTGTAATGAAATGCCGCAGCCCGAGATAGTGATTTATCGAGGATAAACAGAAATAAAGCACATATCGTCTTCGTTTAAGGTTTCCTTAATTTGACAGATTTATGATAGCCCCATTACTCGTCAACGACCCCAAATTATGTCTCTCACCTCCAGCCGTTCAGAATTGTCTAAGTTACAGACAAATAAGACAAAACGCCTTTACCGCTTGCCGGCCCGCTTTTATGGTTATCAGCTTTTCATACTGATAGTCCTTGCCGTGGTGTTCACATGGCTATCGCGCAATGAAGCGCTCGACAGATGGATCACCGGCTTCTGGTATGACGCGGCGACGCAGAGCTTCCCGCTGCAGAAAGACCACCTGCTGGATCTGCTCAACCATCGTCTGGCGAAGTACATTGCCATCGCTTTAGGCGCCGTGGCGCTGTTTTACGGCGCGTACAAGCGTAACGCGAGGCTGGTTACGGCGGCGCTGCTGATGGGGCTTGGCGCGCTGGTCGTGGGCGTGCTGAAAAGCATGAGCCATCACAGCTGCCCGTGGGACCTGGTGGAATATGGCGGTAAGGCGATGTCCTATCCCCTGTTCAGCGCCGTCCCGGCGGACAGCGGACCGGGGCGCTGCTTCCCCGGCGGCCATTCTTCCAGCGGCTTTATGGTGATGGGACTGTTTTTTGCCTTCTGGCGCGAGCGGCCGCGTCTGGCCTGGAGCTTTGTCGTTCTCGGCATTTTGCTGGGTCTGGCGATGGGCTTCGGTCAGGTCATGCGCGGGGCGCATTTTTTCTCTCACAACCTGTGGGCCGGGTGGTGGGTCTGGTTTTCCCAGGTGGCAGTCTACGGGCTGGTTTCCACCCGGTTTGCTAAAGAGTGATAACGCTATGCTAGAGAATCTGAATTATCAGCTGTTTTATCTGATCAACGCCACCCCGGCCTCGCCCGAGTGGATGATCGACTTCGCCACCTTTCTGGCAAAAGATCTGATCAGTATCGTGCCCGCGCTGGCAGCCATCCTCTGGCTGTGGGGACCTCGTAGCCAGGTGAAAGCGCAGCGCAAGCTTGTAATCAAAGTGGCGATGGCTCTCGGCGTAAGCGTCCTGGCGAGTTACATTCTGGGCCATGCGTTCCCGCACGATCGTCCGTTTGTCGATCACGTCGGCTATACCTTCCTGCACCATGCGCCGGATGACTCTTTCCCGAGCGATCACGGTACGGTGATCTTCACCTTCGCACTGGCCTTCCTGTTCTGGCATCGCCTGTGGTCGGGTGCGGTGCTGATGGTGGTCGCTGTGGCCATCGCCTGGTCTCGCGTGTATCTGGGCGTCCACTGGCCGCTGGATATGGTGGGTGGCTTCCTGGTGGGGCTGATTGGCTGCGTGAGCGCGGCTATCCTGTGGAGCCTCATCGGGGAAGCGCTCTACCGTGCGCTTTCTTCACTCTATCGCGCCATTTTCGCCATCCCGATCCGCAAAGGCTGGATACGTGACTAACCCCGACCTGACAGGTTACACTTGAACCCCCGCCCTGCGGGGGTTCATTTTTTTATGCCGAGGAACTATGGAAACACGTCGCGATGACCGCATTGCTCAGCTGCTACAGGCGCTGAAGCGCAGCGATAAGCTGCATCTTAAGGAAGCCGCCAACCTCCTCGGCGTCTCGGAGATGACCATTCGTCGGGATCTGAACAGCGAGAGCGCGCCCGTCGTGCTGCTGGGCGGATACATTGTGCTTGAGCCGCGTAGCGCCAGCCATTATCTGATCAGCGACCAGAAGACGCGCCTGGTGGAAGAGAAACGCAAAGCCGCGCGGCTTGCGGCTTCCCTGGTACAGCCGCACCAGACGCTGTTTTTTGACTGCGGTACCACCACGCCGTGGATTATCGAAGCCATCGACAGCAGCATTCCGTTTACCGCCGTCTGTTATTCCCTGAACACTTTTCTGGCGCTTCAGGAGAAACCCGAGTGCCGGGTGATCCTCTGCGGCGGTGAGTTTCACGCCAGCAACGCGATCTTTAAGCCGCTCAACCTGCAGGACACGCTCAGCCATCTCTGCCCGGACATCGCATTTTATTCCGCCGCGGGTGTCAATGTGCGTCAGGGGGCAACCTGCTTTAACCTGGAAGAATTACCGGTCAAGCACTGGGCGTTAAGCGCCGCGCAGTACCATGTGCTGGTGGTCGATCACAGTAAGTTTGGTAAGGTGCGTCCGGCAAGAATGGGCGAGCTGGCGCAGTTCGATGCCATCGTCAGCGATTGCCGCCCGGACGACGAGATTGTGGCCCACGCGAAAGCGCAGCAGGTGAAGTTGATGTATTGAGGTTATGCCGGGTGGCGCTGCACTTACCCGGCCTACAACGGCTCGAACGTAGGCCGGGTAAGCGCAGCGCCACCCGGCAAAAAACTTAGCTAAACCAGCTGCCAAACCACCCGTGGAATTTCATCATCACGAAATCCCACATCCGGCTGAAGAAGCCGCCCTCTTCCACTGCTTCCATCACAATCAGCGGACGCTGTTCAATCGACTTACCGTTAAGCTGGAAATCAATCGTCCCAACCACCTGGCCTTTTTTCAGCGGGGCGGTGAGCTGTGGGTCGGTCAGAGTGTAGCTGGCCTTCAGGTTCTTCAGCTGGCCGCGCGGAATGGTTACCGAGCCCGCCTCACCCGCGCCCAGGTTCACCTCGCTCTTGTCACCAAACCAGACGCGCTGGCTGACGAACGTGGCATCCGGTTTAATCGGCGTCACGGTTTCATAAAAGCGGAAGCCCCAGGTCAGCAGTTTTTCTGATTCGTTAAAGCGAATGCGGTCGGTTTTGGTGCCCAGCACTACCGAAATCAGGCGCATGTCGCCCTGGGTCGCGGAGGCCACCAGGTTATAGCCTGCACCCGCCGTGGTGCCGGTTTTCATCCCGTCCACGTTGACGTTGCTGCTCCACAGCAGGCGGTTGCGGTTCGGCTGGCGAATTTTGTTGAAGGTAAACTCTTTCTCTTTGTGGATGGCGTATTCATCCGGCACGTCGTGGATCAGCGCTTTCCCCAGCAGCGCCATGTCGCGCGCGGTGCTGAACTGGCCCGGCGCATCCAGGCCGTGAACCGTTTTGAACGTGGTGTTGGTTAAGCCCAGCTTCTGCGCGTAACCATTCATCAAGCCAATGAAAGAATCCTGGCTGCCGGCAACGTAGTCGGCCAGCGCGATGCACGCATCATTTCCCGACTGAATAATCACCCCTTTATTCAGATCGGAAACGGAGACCTGATCCCCTGGCTTCAGGAACATCACGGAAGATCCGCGCAGGGCCGGGTTGCCGGTCGCCCAGGCGTCTTTCCCGATGGTCACCATATCGTCCAGCTTGATCTTGCCCGCTTTCAGCGCCTGGCCTACCACATAGCTGGTCATGATTTTGGTCAGGCTTGCCGGATCGAGTTTCTCATCCGCATTCCCTTCCGCCAGCACTTTACCGCTGGCGTAGTCCATCAGGATCCAGGCGCGCGCATCCACAGGCGGCGCTTCGGGCGCAGCCTGTTCAGCTGCGTAGAGCGTTGGTGCAAACAGGAAAAGAAGCGCAGAGCCTGCCGCCAGGCTGCGCAGAGAAGTCATTTTACGCGTCATAAATGCCACCCGAGTGTCCATTCAAAAATTACGTCACATCACCGTGTCGCAAGAAGCGATGAGTAATAGCGCACTAAAACCGTTAAAGAAACCCAACGAGGGTAAAGTTATTAAAGTTTATGCAATAACATTCAGATACGCTTTGATTAAGGCGATTTTTTTGTCTTCTGTTGCGTAATTTTTAGGTTTATCTCACCATGGCGAAAAGCTGATTCGGATTCACATCTCATCGGGAGTAAATATGATTACGCTGTGGGGCAGGAATAATTCGACCAACGTTAAGAAAGTGCTCTGGACGCTGGAAGAGCTGGATTTACCGTTCAATCAAATCATGGCAGGCATGGCGTTCGGCGTGAACAAGGAGGCCGACTATCTGGCCATGAACCCGAATGGCCTGGTGCCGCTGCTGCGCGATGATGAAACGGACGCGACGCTTTGGGAGTCCAACACGATTGTGCGTTACCTCGCCGCCCAGTACGGTCAGGGCCGCCTGTGGGTAGAAAACCCGGCCCGCCGCGCCCAGGGCGAAAAGTGGATGGACTGGGCGAACCAGACGCTGTCCCCAACCCACCGCGTGATCCTGATGGGGCTTATCCGCACGCCGGAAGCGGAACGCGATTATCCCGCGATTCACGCTGCGCAGGATGCCTGCGAAAATCTGTTTGCGATGATGGATGACGAGCTGGCGAAGCACGCCTGGTTCTCCGGCGAGACGTTCGGCACCGGCGATATCGCCGTGGCGCCATTCGTCTGGAACCTGACCAACATGGGCCTGAAGTGGACGCCGCGCCCGCACCTGGAGCGCTGGCTTAAACAGCTGAGCGATCGCCCGGCGTACCGTAACGTCGTGATGATCCCGGTTACCTGATTACGCACCGGACGGGCTGACTTTCAACAGCTGCCCGTCCGTCTCGTCGGTCAGGACATACAGATACCCATCCGGCCCCACCCGCACGTCGCGAATACGCTGATCCCGGTCGCCCAGAATGCGCCCGTCCTCTGTCACCTTGTTACCCTCCACGCTCAGCACGATCACGTCCTTCTCCTTCAGCGCGCCGATAAACAGCTTGTTTTTCCACTGCGGGAAGACGTCGCTGTTGTAGAACGCCATGCCGCTTACCGCGGGTGAGACTTTCCAGACGAACAGCGGCTTCTCGGTGCCCTCGACGTGCTCGCCTTTGGCTTCCGGGATTTTCAGACCACTGTAGTTAATGCCGTGCGTTGCCAGCGGCCAGCCGTAGTTCTTACCCTTCTCCGGGATATTGATCTCATCCCCGCCGCGCGGGCCGTGCTCGTTCAGCCACAGCGTGTCGCTCCAGGGGTTCATCGCCATCCCCTGCGGGTTGCGGATGCCGTAAGACCAGATTTCAGGTCGCGCACCGGGGGTATTCACAAAGGGGTTATCCGGCGGGACTTTTCCGTCTTCGGTGAGGCGCACCACTTTGCCCTGCAATTTATCCAGATCCTGCGCCGTCGGACGCTGGTTATTCTCGCCGAGTCCGATAAAGAGGGAGCCTTTGCCGTCGAACACCAGCCGTCCGCCGAAATGGTTACCGGTTGAGAGTTTCGGCATCTGGCGGAACGCCACCTGGAATCCCTCGATGCGGGAATAGTCGTCGCTCAGGCGGCCAAAGCCCACCGCCGTTCCGGCTTTGCCGTCATGCCCGGCCTCGGCGTAGCTCAGCCAGACGCGGCGCGACGTTTCAAAATCCGGCGCCAGCACCACATCCAGCAATCCTCCCTGGCCGTTTGCCCAGACTTTCGGTACGCCGACAATCGGATCGGAGAGCCCTTTTCCGGCCTGCCAGCGTTTGAGCTGGCCACCCTTCAGGGTCACCAGCAGCCCGTTATTATCCGGCAGGAATGCCAGGGACCAGGGGTGATCGAGTCTGTTTTGCAGCACCTCGACCTTAACCGCCTCTGGCGCGGCTAGAAGTGAAAACGGAATAAATAACGCAGGCAGGGAAATCAGCGAGGATCGAGGCATAACGCGCTCCTTTATCGGCATATGGCTTAAAGATTAGCCACTGCGTCCGGGCGCGTTACCACTTTTACAAAAGCTTAATCAGAAGGGGGAGTTGCCTCCCCCGGGATCAGTGCTGTTCGAGCTGTTTGTGCTCGTTCAGACACATGATGCATAGAGAGAGCGTTGTCAGGCAGTTTTCAAGCTTCTCCGCGTTTACGGCGATAAAATTCGGGCAGTCGTGGCGTCCGTTCATCAGACACACCCCTGCAATGGAGAGCACCTCGGCGGCGCGGCGCAGCGCGACTTCTTCACTTTCGCCGTAGTTCGCCTGCAGGGCCGGTGCTTTTTCACGCATGAAATTGCAAAGTTCAAACAGGTTATCACGCAGATGTTCGCTTTCGCTGACTGACATATACCCTTTTGCCTTCCTCAACTGCAGGTACGCGGCCAGGTCGATTCGGGCGTTGATCAGCTTGTTCAGCAGATCGCGTTTTAGTCTGTCAACGGTCATGCTCTTTCCTCCTCTGTCAGCCATTGTGCATAGTCAGGATAAGTACATTTTTTGTACAGTTTAATGCCTGGGATCAATTTTTATTAACTGATTAACATTATTTACAATGTTACAACCTCTGCCCGGCGCATCCGCCTTGCAAAGAGTGTATAAATCCCCCGCGATACGCTGTAAAATCCCGCCCTGATAACTCCATAATTGATGAATTTTTAACCTATGAGCAATGTTACGCACCAGCCGAAAATCGGCTTCGTCTCCCTGGGCTGCCCGAAAAACCTGGTGGATTCAGAACGCATCCTGACCGAACTGCGCACCGAGGGCTATGACGTGGTGCCAAGCTACGACAACGCCGATATGGTGATCGTTAACACCTGCGGGTTTATCGACAGCGCGGTCCAGGAGTCACTGGAAGCCATCGGTGAAGCGCTGACCGAAAACGGCAAAGTGATCGTGACCGGCTGTCTGGGCGCGAAAGAAGACCAGATCCGCGAAGTGCACCCGAAGGTGCTGGAGATTACCGGCCCGCACAGCTACGAGCAGGTGCTGCAACATGTTCATCACTACGTGCCAAAACCCAAGCACAACCCGTTCCTGAGCCTGGTGCCGGAACAGGGCGTGAAGCTGACGCCGCGCCACTACGCGTACCTGAAAATTTCCGAAGGCTGCAACCACCGCTGCACCTTCTGCATCATCCCGTCCATGCGTGGCGATCTGGTGAGCCGTCCAATCGGCGAAGTGCTGGCGGAAGCCAAACGTCTGGCCGATGCGGGCGTGAAGGAACTGCTGGTCATCTCCCAGGACACCTCCGCCTACGGCGTGGACGTTAAGCACCGCTCCGGTTTCCACAACGGCGAGCCGGTGAAAACCAGCATGGTCGGCCTGTGCGAGCAGCTGTCCAAACTCGGTATCTGGACGCGTCTGCACTACGTTTACCCGTACCCGCACGTTGACGACGTGATCCCACTGATGGCGGAAGGCAAGATTCTGCCGTACCTGGACATCCCGCTGCAGCACGCGAGCCCGCGTATCCTGAAGCTGATGAAACGTCCTGGCTCCGTTGACCGTCAGCTGGCGCGCATCAAACAGTGGCGTGAGATCTGCCCGGACCTGACCCTGCGCTCGACCTTCATCGTCGGCTTCCCGGGTGAAACCGAAGAAGATTTCCAGATGCTGCTCGACTTCCTGAAAGAAGCGCGCCTGGACCGCGTCGGCTGCTTCAAGTACAGCCCGGTGGAAGGCGCAACCGCCAACGAGCTGGCGGACCAGGTGCCGGAAGAGGTGAAAGAGGAGCGCTGGAACCGCTTCATGCAGCTTCAGCAGCAGATTTCTGCCGAGCGTCTGCAGGAAAAAGTGGGCCGCGAGATCATGGTTATCATCGACGAGGTGGACGAAGAAGGCGCGATTGGCCGCAGCATGGCGGACGCCCCTGAAATCGACGGTGCGGTGTACCTGAATGGCGAAACCAACGTTAAGCCGGGTGATATTATTCGCGTGAAGGTTGAAAACGCGGATGAGTATGACCTGTGGGGTAGCCGGGTTTAATCTCCCCACTCCGCTTTTGTAGGCCGGGTAAGGCGTAGCCGCCACCCGGCACATTTCACTGCACTACCCCTTTATCCTCGGATCCAGCGCGTCGCGCAGCCCATCCCCCAGCAGGTTAAACGCCAGCACGGTCAGGAAAATCGCCAGACTCGGGAAGATTGCCACGTGTGGCGCAATCACCATATCGGCCCTCGCCTCGTTCAGCATCGCGCCCCACTCCGGCGTCGGAGGCTGTGCCCCTAGCCCCAGAAACGACAGGCTGGCCGCCGAGATTATCGACACGCCGATACGCATGGTGAAGTAGACCACGATAGACGACACCGTCCCCGGCAGAATATGGCTGAAGAGAATGGTGGCGTCGCTGGCCCCCATACTGCGGGCCGACTCGATAAAGGTCTGCTGTTTCAGCACCAGCGTGTTGCCGCGCACCAGGCGGGCAAAGGCCGGAATCGAAAACACCGCGACCGCAATGATGACGTTGGCCATGCCGCTGCCCATGATCGCCACCACGGCAATCGCCAGCAGAATGCCGGGGAAGGCAAACAGCACGTCGCAGATGCGCATGATGATGCGGTCCCACCAGCCTTCGTAATAGCCGGCGACCAGCCCCAGCACGATCCCGATTGCCGCGCCGATCAGCACCGCAAACACCCCGGCGGCGAGCGAGATCTGCGCCCCCACCAGCACCCGGCTAAAGATATCCCGCCCGAGAGAGTCCACGCCGAACCAGTGGAGCATCGAGGGCCCGTCGTTCAGGCGGTCGTAGTCAAAATAGTTTTCCGCATCAAACGGCGCCACCCACGGCGCCACGATCGCCACCACGATCAGCAGCAGCACGAACAGCCCCGCCGTCATCGCGACCGGCTGACGGCGAAAGCGCCGCCAGAATTCAGACCACGGGGTGCGGATGTGGTCCGGTTTTAGCCCCGGCATGGCGTTTAATACGGCCTGACGCCGCCAGTTCAACAATCGCATCTTACTTATACCTGATGGCCGGGTTAATGGCGGCGTAGAGCACGTCCACCACGAGGTTGATAAGAATAAACTCCAGCGAGAAAAGCAGGACTTCCGCCTGAATCACCGGGTAGTCGCGCATCTCGACGGAATCGACCAGCAGACGTCCCAGCCCCGGCCAGTTGAAGACCTTTTCCACCACGATAGAGCCGCCCAGCAGGAAGCCAAACTGCAGCCCCATCATCGTCACGACCGGGATCATCGCATTGCGGAACCCGTGCTTGAGAATGACCCACTTCTCGCTGACCCCTTTCGCCCGCGCGGTGCGAATATAATCTTCGCTCAGCACGTCAACGAACGAGGCGCGGGTAAAGCGGGCCATCACCGCCGACACGGCAGCCCCCAGCGTCATCGAGGGCAGAATGTAATGCTTCCAGGTATCGGCCCCGACGGTGGGCAGCCAGCCCAGCTCAACGGAGAAGATCTGCATCAGCAGCATCCCCAGCGCGAACGCCGGGAAGGAGATGCCGGTCACCGCCAGCGCCATGCCGAGCTTGTCCGGCCAGCGGTTGCGCCAGACGGCCGCCACAATCCCGGCGCCAAGTCCGAACACCACCGCCCAGCTCATGCTGGCTATCGTTAACCAGAACGTGGGCATAAAGCGGCTGGCGATCTCCTCCGACACCGGACGACGCGACACCATCGAGATACCAAAATCGCCCTGCAGAACGTTGCCAATATAGTGCAGAAACTGCATATACAGCGGCTGGTCAAGACCCAGCTGTTTACGCACCAGCTCAATGACCGTGGCATCCGCTTCGGGCCCGGCAACCAGACGCGCCGGATCGCCCGGCAGCATATGGACAAACAAAAACACCAGCACCGCCACAATCAGCAGCGTCGGGATAAGCCCCAGCAGGCGTTTACAAACATAGTTCAGCATGGGCGTTATTTTAAATCCGCATCGTCAAAGCTAAAGCCCGTGTCCGGCATGATGTAGAACCCGGTCAACGCTTTGTTATGGGCTGACACCAGTTTCTCCACCACCAGCGGCACCCACGGCGACTCTTTCCAGATGATGTCCTGCGCGTCCTTGTAGAGGCGTGCTTTCTCCTCCGGTTTGGTGGTTTTCAGCGCATCGGCCAGGTCTTTGTCCACCTGCGGGTTGCTGTAGAACGCGGTATTGAACAGGGTTGGCGGCCAGTTCTGTGAGGCAAACAGCGGCGACAGCGCCCAGTCGGCTTCACCGGTCGAGGCCGACCAGCCGGTGTAGAACATCCGCACGCCGCTCTCTTTCTGCCCTTTCCCCTCGACCTCTGCCGCACGCTGTCCGGCATCCATGGCGGTAACCTGCGCCTTAATCCCCACCTGTGCCAGCTGCTGCTGGGTAAACTGCAGCACCTTCTGGGCGGTACTGTGGTTATGCGACGACCACAGCGTGGTGCTAAAGCCGTTTGGATAGCCCGCCTCTTTCAGCAGCTCGCGCGCTTTGGCCGGATCGTACGGCCACGGCTGATAGCTTTGCGCATACGCGATAGCCGGCGGCAGCACGCCGGTGGCCGGGGTGGCATAGCCCGCAAAAGCGACCTTCACCAGCGCCTGGCGGTTAATGGCATAGTTAATGGCTTCGCGCACCTTCGGATTATCGAACGGCTTTTGCGTGACGTTCATGCTGATGTAGCGCTGCATGATCGACGGGCTGGCGACCAGCTCCAGCTTGCTGTTTTTCTCCAGAATGGCGGCCTGCTCGTACGGGACCGGGAACGCAAACTGCGCCTCGCCGGTTTGCAGCATCGCCGCACGGGTATTGTTGTCCACCACCGGGCGCCAGGTGATGGTGTCCAGCTTCGGCAGCCCTTTCTGCCAGTAGCCCGCGTATTTCTTCACCTTCACAAAATCGGTCTGATTCCAGGTGACCAGCTCGTACGGACCGGTACCCACCGGGTGGAAGCCAATCTCCTTGCCGTATTTCTTCAGCGCGGCAGGGGAGATCATCGCCGTCGCCGGGTGCGCCAGAATATTGATAAACGCGGAGAACGGCTCTTTCAGGGTGATTTTTACCGTCGCCGGGTCGACCACCTCGGTTTTGGCGATGTTTTTATAGAGGTTGTAACGCTTGAGGCTGTTCTCAGGATTGCTGGCGCGATCGAGGTTTACCTTCACCGCGTCGGCATTAAAGTCGGTGCCGTCCTGGAACTTCACCCCGGTTTTGAGCTTAATGGTGTACACCAGCCCGTCATCCGAAACGGTGTACCCCTCCGCCAGCACGTTTTTAAGCTTCATCTCTTTATCCAGGCCAAACAGGCCCTGGTAGAACGATTTCGCCACCGCCTGGGAGAGCGTGTCGTTAGCGTCATACGGATCCAACGTGGTGAAGTTAGAGCCGACGGCGACCACCACATCTTTGGCAGCGAACGCGGGGGCAGCGGCCAGGGCTGCCGTCACGCTCGCGGCTAACAACCATCTACGCGCTACAAATGTAACCATTATGTTCTCCTGCCTGTTGAAAGTTATAACCGCGAAAAGGCATTGTCCTGACGCGGGGGAGCCACGAAATGACCCGGACCGACCTCACGCAGCGCCACGCGCTCCACGGCCTCGCCGCGTTTACGAATATTGCTCGGCATTTCATCCTGCAGCAGCACGCGCTGGCCGTGACGATGCGCCGGGTCGGCGACCGGGACCGCCGCGATGAGCTTGCGGGTGTACGGGTGCTGCGGGTTCTCAAATACCGCCCTTCGCGGCCCGATTTCCACGATTTGCCCCATAAACATCACCGCCACGCGATGGCTGATGCGCTCAACCACCGCCATGTCGTGCGAGATAAACAGGAAGGCGATCCCCATATCCCGCTGTAAATCCAGCAGCAGATTGATGATTTGCGCCCGGATAGAGACATCCAGCGCCGAGACGGATTCATCCGCAATCACCACTTTTGGGTTCAGCGCCAGTGCGCGGGCGATGCAGATACGCTGCCGCTGCCCGCCGGAAAACTCGTGCGGATAACGCCAGGCGTGTTCCGGCTTCAGGCCAACGCGCTCCAGCAGCCAGGCCACGCGACGCTGCGCCGCCTCGCCGTCGAGCAGGTTATGCACCCGCAGCGGCTCCATGATCGAATACCCCACCGTATGTCGCGGATCGAGAGAGGCATACGGATCCTGAAAAATAAACTGAATATCCCGCCGCACCGCCTGCAGCCTGCTGTCAGGAAGGGTATCAATGCGCTCGCCGTTAAAGGTAATGCTTCCCTCCTGCGCGTCCACCAGACGGAGCAACGCGCGCCCGGTCGTGGATTTACCGCAGCCGGACTCCCCTACCAGCGCCAGCGTTTCGCCCGGCCAGAGGTCGAAGCTGACGTTTTCCACCGCGTGCACTTCGCGCTTTACGCGGTTCAACACACCGCTGCGCAGCGGAAAACGCGTGACCAGATTGCGCACTTCCAGAATGGGCTTGCCCGGCACCACGGTGTCCTGCTCGCGTTCCTCCTCCTGCGGCTCAGACGCCTCCAGGGAAATCAACGGAAAACGACGCGGCAGATCGCTGCCGTTCATCGCCCCCAGGCGCGGAACCGCCGCCAGCAGCGCTTTGGTGTAAGGATGCACGGGCGCGTGAAAAATCTGCTCGACCGGGCCGGTTTCCACCGCGCTGCCCTTGTGCATCACCAGCACCCGATCGGCGATATCGGCGACCACGCCCATATCGTGGGTGATGAAAATCACCCCCATCTCCATCTCCTGCTGCAGCACCTTGATGAGCTGCAGGATCTGCGCCTGAATCGTCACGTCCAGCGCCGTCGTTGGTTCATCGGCAATCAGCACCGCCGGACGGCACGAGAGCGCCATGGCAATCATCACCCGCTGGCGCATGCCGCCGGAAAGCTGATGCGGGTAGCGGCCCAGGATGGCCTGCGCCTCCGGAATGCGCACCAGCTCCAGCATCCGTCGGGCCTCGTTGAGCGCCTCATCGCCGCTCAGCCCCTGATGCAGGCGGATGGACTCGGCGATTTGTTCCCCGACCGGGAACACCGGGTTCAGGGAGGTCATCGGCTCCTGGAAGATCATCGCAATGTCCGCCCCGCGCACGCCCTGCATCTGCGCGCCGCTCAGCTCGTTTAAATCAATGACCTGACGGTTACGGCGGCGCAGCAGCATTTTCTCGCTGCTGATTTGCCCGCCCGTCTGTTCCAGCAGGCGCATCAGCGCCAGCGCGGTGACCGATTTCCCGGAGCCGGATTCGCCAACAATCGCCAGCGTCTCGCCGCGCCTGAGCGTGAACGATAAATTCTGTACTGCGGGGATGAACTGCCGCTCTTCCTGAAACGCAATATTCAGCTGATGGACAGCCAGCACTTCGCGGTTGTCCAGCTCTTCACTGTGCGGCACGCGCTGCCCCCTTATTCACGATAGATCCCCGTGCTCGGCTCATCACCGGCATAGCCCCAGGCGCGGTACATGCCTTCACTGTTGAACGGCAGGGCCACGTTACCCTCGCGATCCACCGCAATCAGCCCGCCGACGCCGCCCAGGGCAGGTAATTTCTCCATCACCACGCGCTCGCAGGCTTCGCTGAGGCTTAAACCGCCGTAATCCATCAGCGCGGTGATGTCGTAGGCCGCAAGGGCACGAATAAAGACTTCCCCGGTGCCGGTACACGACACCGCCGCCGTCGCGTTATTGGCATAGCAGCCCGCGCCGGGCAGCGGGCTGTCGCCCACGCGTCCGGGGAGCTTGTTGGTCATCCCGCCCGTGGAGGTTGCCGCCGCGAGGTTGCCCGCTTTGTCGAGCGCCACCGCGCCGACCGTGCCCATTTTGCTGCGCTCATCCAGCGGCGCAGTATGGTCAAGCTGCGTCATGCCCGCCGAACGGGCGTCCAGCAGCTGCTGATAGCGCGCCTCTGTGGAAAACAGATCGGGCGATACCGGCGCCATTCCGTGTTCGAAGGCAAACCTCTCCGCCCCCGCGCCCGTCAGCAGCACGTGCGGGCTCTCTTCCATCACCAGACGCGCGGCCAGCACCGGGTTACGCAGGTGGCTGACGCCTGCCACGGCCCCCGCTTTCAGGGAGATACCGTCCATGACGCAGGCATCCAGCTCGTGGGTTTCATCCCGGGTAAAGACCGAACCTATCCCCGCATTAAATAACGGGCACTCCTCCAGCAGGCGTACCGCCTCGGTGACCACGTCCAGCGCGCTCTCGCCCGCTTCCAGCATTTTCTGGCCCGTTTCGACAATGGCGTACAGCGCGTCGATGTAGCGCTTTTCCTGCTCAGGAGTGAGCTGTGCACGGGTGATTGCCCCGGCCCCGCCATGAATTGCGATTACCGCCTTAACCATTCGCATCACCCGTTAGCCTGTTTTGCGGCTTTTTCTATAAATATCATTATCGTCGACGAAACTTCAGATGATTTTTGAATATAGAAAGACGTAACAGTGATGTAAAGCGTACACCCTCCGGTCATACAGTTAGCCGCACTTTTCTGCCATAATGGACGCTTTCGTTGTTACTCCGCAGGAGCCCACCATGGATTTTACCGCCGGACTGATGCCGCTTGAGACGGCACTCACGCAGATGCTTGACCGAGTTTCCCCGCTGCATGACGTTGAGACGCTGCCCCTCGTGCGCTGTTTTGGCCGTATTGCCGCACGCGATATCGTCTCCCCGCTCAACGTGCCGGGGTTTGATAACTCCGCAATGGACGGTTACGCGGTACGCCTGGCGGATCTCCAGACGGGTAACGCCCTGCCGGTGGCGGGTAAAGCCTTTGCGGGTCAGCCATTTAGCGGCGAATGGCCTGCGGGCACCTGCGTGCGCATCATGACCGGCGCGCCAGTTCCGGCTGGCTGCGACGCTGTCGTCATGCAGGAAGAGACCGAACAGACCGACGACGGCGTGCGTTTTACCGCCAGCGTCAAAGCGGGCCAGAACATCCGCCGCACGGGCGAAGACATCACCCTCGGCGCGACCGTTTTTGCCGCCGGGCAAAGGCTGACGGTGGCGGAGCTGCCGGTGCTGGCCTCGCTCGGCATCGCGGAAGTTGACGTTATCCGCAAAGTGCGCGTCGCCGTTTTCTCCACCGGCGACGAGCTGCAGCTTCCGGGCCAGCCGCTGCAGGACGGCCAGATTTACGACACCAACCGCCTGGCGGTACACCTGATGCTGGAGCAGCTGGGCTGCGAGGTGATTAACCTCGGCATTATTCCAGACGACCCGGAAAAACTGCGCGCGGCGTTTATCGAGGCGGATAAATCCGCCGACGTGGTCATCAGCTCCGGCGGCGTCTCCGTGGGCGAAGCGGATTACACCAAAACCCTTCTTGAAGAGCTGGGCGAAATCGCCTTCTGGAAGCTGGCGATCAAGCCGGGCAAACCGTTCGCGTTTGGCAAGCTTCCACACAGCTGGTTCTGCGGCCTGCCGGGTAACCCGGTCTCGGCGGCACTCACCTTCTACCAGCTGGCGATCCCGCTGCTGGCGAAGCTTTCCGGCAACAAGGCCAGCCCGCTGCCGGAACGCGTGCGCGTGCGTGCCGCCACGCGGTTGAAAAAATCACCGGGCCGTCTCGATTTCCAGCGCGGCATTCTGGCGCGCGGTGCGGACGGCGAGCTCGAAGTGAGCACCACCGGACATCAGGGTTCGCACATTTTCAGCTCCTTCAGTCTGGGCAACTGCTTCATCGTGCTGGAGCGCGAGCGCGGCAACGTGGAAGCCGGCGAATGGGTTGAGGTCGAGCGCTTTAACCACCTGTTCGGAGGCTGACATGACGGTGGAGCTGAGCGATCAGGAGATGATGCGCTACAACCGCCAGATTGTGCTGCGCGGGTTTGATTTCGAAGGTCAGGAAGCGCTCAAGGCGGCCAGCGTGCTGGTCGTCGGGCTGGGCGGGCTGGGCTGCGCCGCCGCGCAGTACCTTGCCGCGGCGGGCGTAGGAAGCATGACGCTGCTGGATTTCGATACCGTGTCGGTGTCCAACCTGCAGCGCCAGACGCTGCACAGCGACGCGACGGTGGGCCAGCCGAAAGTGGAATCCGCCAGAGCGGCGCTGGCGCGCATCAACCCCCACGTTCAGTTCACGCTGATTGACGCAATGCTGGATGACGACGCGCTCTCCGCGCAGATTGCCCGGCACGATCTGGTCCTGGACTGCACGGATAACGTCACCGTCCGTAATCAGCTCAACGCGGGCTGTTTTGCTCACAAAACCCCGCTGGTCTCCGGGGCGGCGATCCGCATGGAGGGGCAAATCAGCGTCTTCACGTACGCCGAGGGTGAACCCTGTTACCGCTGCCTGAGCCGTCTGTTTGGCGAGAATGCGCTGACCTGCGTTGAGGCGGGCGTGATGGCGCCGCTCGTCGGCGTGATTGGTTCATTGCAGGCAATGGAAGCGATCAAGGTGCTGACGAATTACGGCACGCCCGCCGCGGGGAAAATCGTGATGTATGACGCGATGACCTGCCAGTTCCGCGAGATGAAGCTGATGCGTAACCCCGGGTGTGAGGTGTGCAGCAAATAAAAAAGTCGGGTGGCGGCTTCGCCTTACCCGACCTACAACGGCTCGAACGCAGGCCGGGTAAGCGTTAGCGCCACCCGGCAACCGCGTCAGATGGACGTCCGTCCAAACGCCCCCTGCCAGTCCTGCTCAAACTTCACGATCGCCGCATCCACCGCAGGGGAAGTAATAAACTGCTGCGCCACGTCCAGCGGCAGCGTGATGGACTCGCAGCCTGCCAGCAGGCAGTCCAGCGCCTGACGCGGGGTTTTAAAGCTCGCGGCCAACACCTTTGACTGCGGCGCGTGCAGCGTCAGCAGCTGTTGCAGCTCAATTACGGTCTGAATCCCGTCCCCGCCCTGCGCGTCCACGCGGTTAACGTAAGGCGCCACATACTCCGCCCCCGCCAGCGCGGAGAGCATTCCCTGCGCGGCACCGTAGACCGCCGTGCCCAGGGTCGGGATCCCTTCCGCCTTCAGCATCTTGATCGCCGCCAGCCCTTCTGCGGTCACCGGCACTTTCACCACCAGATCGTTAATGATGGCGCGCAGCTTACGCGCGTCTTCCACCATCCCTTCGGCGGTGGTCGCCATCACCTGCGCGAACAGACGGCCCTTGCCGCCCAGCGCATCGTGCAGCGCGGGCAGCAGTTCGTCGAGCGGCGTTTTACCGGCCGCAACGATGCTTGGGTTGGTGGTCACGCCCGCCAGCGGGAAGATACGCGCCAGCTTTTTGACTGCCGCAACGTCAGATGTGTCGAGATAAAGTTCCATGATGTCACCCTCAAAATTAGCCTGCACTTACCCTATCACGACAAAACCTGCTCAAGAGTTGACCTGCATCAAGATAACTTTCATTCGAAAGTAATTTAATCTTCATATGCAAGATGAGAGGCGAAAAACATGATCTTCAATATTCAGCGTTACTCTACCCACGACGGCCCCGGAATTCGTACCGTGGTGTTCCTGAAAGGCTGCTCGCTGGGCTGTCGCTGGTGCCAGAACCCGGAAAGCCGCTCCCGCAGCCGGGACGTACTGTTTGATGCGCGTCTGTGCCTGGACGGCTGCGACCTGTGCCAGCAGGCGGCACCGGGCTGCATCGAACGCGCGCTGAATGGCCTGGTCATCCACCGCGAAAAGCTGAGTGAAGAGACGCTTGATGCCCTCACCGACTGCTGCCCGACGCAGGCGCTGACCGTTTGCGGCGAAGAACAGCAGGTCGAGGAGATCATGGCGACCGTACTGCGCGATAAACCCTTCTACGACCGCAGCGGCGGCGGGATCACCCTCTCCGGCGGCGAACCGTTTATGAACCCGGAGCTGGCGCACGCGCTGTTTAAAGCCAGCCATGACCAGGGTATCCACACCGCCGTCGAAACCTGCCTTCACGTGCCGTGGCACTATATCGAGCCGTCATTACCGTACGTCGATCTGTTCCTCGCCGACCTGAAGCATGTCGACGGAGACGTGTTCAAGCAGTGGACGGACGGTTCGGCTAAGCGCATCCTGGACAACCTGAAACGCCTGGCCGCCGCCGGGAAAACGATCACCATCCGCGTGCCGCTGATCCAGGGCTTCAACGCGGATGAAGCCTCCATCACCGCCATTACCAACTTCGCTGCCGATGAACTCGGCGTCCACGATATTCATTTTCTGCCGTATCACACGCTGGGCATGAACAAATACACCCTGCTCGGCCAACCCTACTCTGCCCCTGACAAACCGCTGGATAACCCTGCCCTGCTGGACTTCGCGCAGCAGTACGCCTGCCAGAAAGGGTTAACCGCGACCTTACGAGGATAAACCTATGACCACCCTGAATCTCAACACCCTCAGCGAGCGCATTAAGGCGCACAAAACGGCCCTGGTGCATATCGTGAAGCCGCCGGTCTGTACCGAGCGCGCGCAGCATTACACCGAAATGTACCAGCAGCACATGGACAAGCCGATCCCGGTGCGCCGCGCCCTGGCGCTGGCGCATCACCTGGCCAAGCGTACCATCTGGATCAAGCACGATGAGCTGATCATCGGGAACCAGGCCAGCGAAGTGCGCGCCGCGCCGATCTTCCCGGAATACACCGTCTCCTGGATTGAGAAAGAGATTGACGATCTGGCGGATCGTCCGGGCGCGGGCTTTGCGGTGAGCGAAGAGAACAAGCGCGTGCTGCATGAAATCTGCCCGTGGTGGCGCGGCCAGACGGTGCAGGACCGCTGCTACGGCATGTTCACCGACGAGCAGAAAGGCCTGCTGGAAACCGGCATCATCAAAGCCGAAGGCAACATGACCTCCGGCGACGCGCACCTGGCGGTGAACTTCCCCCTGGTGCTGGAGAAAGGTCTCGACGGCCTGCGCGCCAAAGTGGCCGAGCGCCGCTCGCGCATCAACCTGACGGTGCTGGAAGACCTGCACGGCGACCAGTTCCTGAAGGCGATCGATATCGTGCTGGAAGCGGTGAGCCTGCACATCAAACGCTTTGCCGAACTGGCGCGTGAAATGGCCTCCACCGAAACCCGCGTAAGCCGCCGCGACGAGCTGCTGGCAATGGCGGAAAACTGTGACGTAATCGCCCACGAGCCGCCAAAAACCTTCTGGCAGGCGCTGCAGCTGTGCTACTTCATTCAGCTGATCCTGCAGATTGAGTCCAACGGCCACTCCGTCTCCTTCGCGCGTATGGACCAGTATCTCTATCCGTACTACCGCCGCGACGTGGAGCTGAATCAGAGCCTGGACCGCGAGCACGCCATCGAGCTGCTGCACAGCTGCTGGCTGAAATTGCTGGAAGTGAACAAGATCCGCTCCGGCTCGCACTCGAAGGCTTCCGCCGGTAGCCCGCTGTACCAGAACGTCACCATCGGCGGCCAGAAGCTGGTCAACGGTGAGCCGATGGACGCGGTGAACCCGCTCTCCTACGCGATTCTGGAATCCTGCGGTCGCTTGCGCTCCACCCAGCCGAACCTGAGCGTGCGCTATCACGCGGGCATGAGCAACGACTTCCTCGACGCCTGCGTGCAGGTGATCCGCTGCGGCTTCGGGATGCCTGCCTTTAACAACGACGAAATCGTCATTCCGGAATTCATCAAGCTCGGCGTTGAACGCGACGACGCCTACGACTACGCGGCCATTGGCTGTATCGAAACCGCGGTGGGCGGCAAATGGGGCTACCGCTGCACCGGCATGAGCTTCATCAACTTCGCCCGCGTGATGCTCGCCGCGCTGGAAGGCGGCCGCGACGCCACCAGCGGCAAGGTGTTCCTGCCGCAGGAGAAAGCCCTCTCTGCCGGTAACTTCGATAACTTCGAGGAGGTGATGGCGGCGTGGGATAGCCAGATCCGCTACTACACCCGCAAATCCATCGAGATTGAGTACGTCGTGGACACCATGCTGGAGGAGAACGTCCACGACATTCTCTGCTCGGCGCTGGTGGACGACTGCATCGAGCGCGCGAAAAGCATCAAGCAGGGCGGCGCGAAGTATGACTGGGTGTCCGGCCTGCAGGTGGGGATCGCCAACCTCGGCAACAGCCTGGCGGCGGTCAAGAAGCTGGTGTTCGAACAGGGCGTCATTGGCCAGCAGCAGCTGGCGGCGGCGCTGGCCGATGATTTCGACGGACTGACCCACGAGCAGCTGCGCCAGCGCCTGATCAACGGCGCGCCGAAGTACGGCAACGACGACGACAGCGTGGATATGCTGCTGACCCGCGCCTATCAGACCTACATTGAAGAGCTGAAGCAGTACCATAACCCGCGCTACGGCCGCGGTCCGATTGGCGGTAACTACTACGCGGGCACCTCTTCCATCTCCGCGAACGTGCCGTTTGGCGCAGCGACGATGGCGACGCCGGACGGACGTAAGGCGCACACGCCGCTGGCGGAAGGGGCCAGCCCGGCTTCGGGTACCGACCACCTCGGCCCGACGGCGGTAATTGGCTCGGTGGGCAAACTGCCGACGGAAGCGATTCTCGGCGGCGTGCTGCTGAACCAGAAGCTGAACCCGTCAACGCTGGAAAACGACAGCGATCGCCAGAAGCTGATGGTGCTGTTGCGCACCTTCTTCGAGGTGCATAAGGGCTGGCATATTCAGTACAACATCGTCTCGCGCGAAACGCTGCTGGAGGCGAAGAAACACCCGGACCAGTACCGTGACCTGGTTGTACGCGTCGCGGGTTACTCGGCGTTCTTCACCGCCCTGTCGCCGGATGCGCAGGACGATATTATCGCCCGTACTGAGCATACGCTGTAAGAAAACGCCCGGTGGCGCTGCGCTTACCGGGCCTACAGAGTCTCCCCGTAGGCCGGGTAAGGCGAAGCCGCCACCCGGCTTTCTGACTTTCATTCGAAATTAAATTTGTGCTCCCCGTCACCTTGTTATTAGAATGTTTCAAAACGCAGTGACCCAGGAGCACAGTATGACCGTTAAAGTTATCGTCACCGATATGGACGGAACTTTCCTTGATGATGCCAAGCAGTACGATCGTGACCGCTTCCAGGCACAGTTTGAACAGCTTAAAGCCCGCGACATTGAATTTGTTGTCGCCAGCGGCAACCAGTATTACCAGCTCATCTCCTTCTTTCCGGAGCTTAAAGATCGGATCTCCTTCGTGGCGGAAAACGGCGCGCTGGTGTTCGATCGCGGCGAGCAGATTTTTCACGGCGAGCTGACCCGCCATGAATCGCAGATCGTGATTGGCGAACTGCTGAAAGACAAAGGGCTTAACTTCGTGGCCTGCGGGCTGGAGAGCGCCTACGTCAGCGATAAAGCGCCGGACGCGTTCGTGGCGCTAATGTCAAAGCACTACCACCGCTTAAAGCGCATCAGCGATTACCGCGACATTGACGACGTGCTGTTTAAGTTCTCCCTGAACCTGCCGGACAGCGATATTCCTAATCTGGTGGATAAACTCCACGTCTCCCTGGACGGCATCATGAAGCCGGTCACCAGCGGCTTTGGCTTTGTGGATTTAATTATCCCCGGCCTGCACAAAGCTAACGGCATCAGCCGTCTGCTGAAGCGCTGGAAAATTTCTCCGCAAGAGTGCGTGGCGATTGGCGACAGCGGCAACGATGCCGAGATGCTGAAGCTGGTGAAATATTCCTTTGCGATGGGCAACGCGGCAGAGAGCATCAAAGAAATCAGCCGCTACAGCACCGATGACAACAACCATCACGGCGCGCTGAACGTCATTCAGGCCGTGCTCGACAACCATTCCCCGTTCGACGCCTGATCCTCTTCTCGCCGGAGCCCTGCTCCGGCACCCTCACTCATTTTCCCGTCCTGTGGCGCAGGTCAAGTTTTTAAACTTGCATTAACTTATTTTTAACTTAAAGTATCACTTGTAGACACTTTTACTTTCGAATGAAAGATGCGAGGCAGTTATGACCTTTACCAGTGAAACCTTGCCAGCGGATCACAAAGCGGCAATCCGTCAGTTGAAACGTGAATTACGCGCGCAGATCGGCGACGTGCAGGCGGTGTTCGACAAGCTCAGCGACAGCATTGCCACCCGAGTGGCGGAAATTAACGCCCTTAAAAATAAAGGTGAATCCGTCTGGCCGGTGATTCCGTTTAACGATGTGAAAAACGGCACGATTACCGACGCACAGCGCGAGGCCGTTAAGCGTCGCGGCTGCGCGGTGATTAAAGGTCACTTCCCGCGCGAGCAGGCGCTGGCGTGGGATCAGTCGATGCTCGACTACCTCGATCTGAACAAGTTTGACGAGGTGTACAAAGGGCCAGGCGATAACTTCTTCGGCACCCTGACCGCTTCCCGTCCGGAGATTTACCCGATCTACTGGTCGCAGGCGCAAATGCAGGCGCGCCAGAGCGAAGAAATGGCGCAGGTGCAGTCGTTCCTGAACCGCTTATGGACGTTCGAGAGCAACGGCAAGCAGTGGTTCGACCCGGACGTGAGCGTGATTTACCCGGATCGTATCCGCCGCCGTCCGCCGGGAACCACCTCGAAAGGGCTGGGCGCGCATACCGACTCCGGCGCGCTGGAGCGCTGGCTGCTGCCGGCTTACCAGCAGGTTTTTGCCCGCGTGTTTGACGGCAACGTCGAGAAATACGATCCGTGGAACGCCGCGCACCGTACCGAAGTGGAAGAGTATACCGTCGATAACACCACCAAATGCTCGGTGTTCCGCACCTTCCAGGGCTGGACGGCGCTGTCGGATATGATCCCCGGCCAGGGGCTGCTGCACGTGGTGCCGATCCCGGAAGCAATGGCGTACATTCTGCTGCGTCCGCTGCTGGACGACGTGCCGGAAGACGAGCTGTGCGGCGTGGCGCCGGGGCGCGTGCTGCCGGTTTCTGAGAAGTGGCACCCGCTGCTTATCGAGGCGCTGACCAGCATTCCTGCGCTGGAGGCGGGTGATTCGGTGTGGTGGCACTGCGATGTGATCCACTCCGTCGCGCCGGTGGAAGATCAGCAGGGCTGGGGCAACGTGATGTACATCCCCGCCGCACCGATGTGCGAGAAAAACCTCGCCTATGCGAAGAAGGTCAAGGAAGCGCTGGAGACCGGCGCGTCGCCGGGAGACTTCCCGCGCGAGGATTATGAAAAAACCTGGCAGGACCGCTTTACCGTGAACGATCTCAACATCCACGGCAAACGCGCGCTGGGCATGGTCTAGCTGTCGTACAGCCCTTCCCGCTCCACGGCGGTGCGTCGTTTCCCCTGACGTATCCGCCGTACCGATTCCCGCACGGCCAGCGTGCCGTTCAGCAGCAATGTGCCCACCGGCGCGTCCGGGCGCATGAGCCGCTGCTGGAGCATGTGTACCGCTTCCGTTCCCAGCTCATCGCGGGGAACATGCACGGCCGTTAATGGAACATCCTGAATCGCCGCCAGGTTAAAGCCGTCGATGCTCATCACCGAGACGTCCTGCGGCACGCGCAGGCCGTGGTTTTGTAAGGCGCTGATGGTGCCCGCCGCCATAAAGTCGCCGCCAACCAGGAACGCCGTCGGCAGGTCTTTTCCCTGCTGCTGATTTAGCCAATCGCTCACCAGCTGCTCCGTCTCTCTGGCGCTGAAGCTCGGCACCACCAGCAGATCGCGCTTGTCGTTGAACGCCAGGTTGTGGGACTGCCACGCGTCGCGGATCCCCGACAGGCGCAGCTCCATCGTGTAGCGACGCAGGCACAGCACGTTCATCACCTCGCGGTGTCCCATCTCGAACAGGTACTCCGCCGCCCGCTCGCCGATGGCGCGGTGATCCGGCGCAACGGCAGGCAGACGCATGTGCCGGTCGCGGCAGTTAATCAGCATGCAGGGTTTGCCCACGTCCACAGCCAGATCGTGGATATGCGGATCGTCAATACCGAGAAGAATGGCCGCCTGGGTATCCGGCTCGTTCATCCGCGCCAGAAACAGCTGGGCGTCGCTGTCGTTCTCCTCCAGCGCGCAGTAGCGCAACCGGACCTCGTGGGAGGCAAGGGCTTTGCTCACGCTCTGGATCACGCGGTAGTAAAAGATGTCGGACCGCTCGTCGAAAGCGCGCTGCGGGGCAAAAACCACCAGGCTGTTAAGCAGCAGACGCCCGGCCGCCATGCCGTCCATTACCCCCAGCTCGCGCGCGCACGCCAGCACCTTTGCACGCGCTTTTTCGCTGGTATTCGCTTTCCCCGCCAGCACCCGCGAAACGGTGCTGATGGAGAGCTGCGTGCGGGCCGCGATTTCGGTGATTTTTAGCCTTTTGTCCATTTTGTGATCTGGCTCCATTTGCGAAATGAAAAAATTTTCATAGCGTATTTGTCAGGCAATAACTGGCATGAATGCCATCATGCCAGAGTGTTTTCGTCGGTTATGAGAAATTTTGCACAAAATCCACTTTTGCCCACTCATTTTCTTCCTTAAGGTGAACTTGTCACACAGCTTCCATACTAGTTGTATAGCAACTTAAGCATTATAAGCGGATAGAAATCAAAGGCATAACAATCTGTGTGACACCTGAACCTCCGTCCCCTTACCGTCCGTCTTGTGGAGAGTAAAATGAGTCAGGACATCAATAACACCATTGCGACAAGCAAAACCCGTCGCGTCATCAAGAACCTGCGCTGGTACGTGCTGGTGCTGTTTTTGCTGGGCGTCACCGTTAACTACATCACCCGAAATTCCTTAGGTATTCTCGCTCCGGAGCTTAAAGAGAGCCTCGGGATCACCACCGAGCAATACTCCTGGATCGTCGGCGCGTTTCAGATCGCCTATACCATTTTCCAGCCCCTGTGCGGCTGGCTGATTGACGTCATTGGCCTGAAGATTGGCTTTATGGTCTGCGCCGGTATCTGGGCGCTGATGTGTATTTTCCACGCGGGCGCCGGAAGCTGGCTGCACCTGGCCATACTGCGCTTCTTTATGGGAGCTTCCGAAGCCGCCGCTACCCCGGCGAACGCCAAAACCATCGGCGAATGGTTCCCGAAATCAGAGCGTCCCGTTGCCGCCGGCTGGGCGGGCGTGGGCTTCTCCATCGGCGCAATGCTGGCTCCCCCTATCATCTACTTTGCTCACGCCTCGTTCGGCTGGCAGGGCGCGTTTATGTTTACCGGCGTGCTGGCGCTGCTGTGGGTGATCCTCTGGTGGGCGTTCTACCACAACCCCGAGCAGCACCCGAACCTGAGCAAGGACGAGCTGGCGTTTATCAAGCAGGATAACGAACCGGCGCCGGTCAAACTGCCCTTCCTGACCGCGCTGAAAACCGTTTCAAAAAACAAACGTTTCTACGGTATCGCCATTCCGGCCTTTATGGCAGAACCCGCCTGGGCGGTGCTGAGCTTCTGGGTGCCGCTGTACCTTGCCAAAGAGCACGGTATGGACCTGAAGCAGATTGCGATGTTTGCCTGGCTGCCGTTCCTCGCCGCCGACCTCGGCAGCGTGGCAAGCGGCTACCTGACGCGTCTGTACACCCGCCTGTTCGGCTGCTCCCGCGTGAACTCTGTCGTCGCCAGCTCCGTGACGGGCGCGTTCCTGATGATCTCGCTGGCCATCGTGGCCATTACCCGCGACCCGTATATCACCATCGTGCTGATCTCCATCGGCGGCTTCGGGCACCAGATCATCTCCTGCATGCTGAGCGCCCTGGTCGTTGAGTCGTTCGACAAAGGCCAGATGGCGACAGTCAACGGCATGCGCGGCTCGGCGGCGTGGATCGCCAGCTTCCTGTTCTCGCTGTTAATCGGTGTGACCGCCGACAAAATCGGCTTTAACCCGCTCTTTATCGCCATGGGCTTCTTTGACCTGATTGGCGCTCTCTTCCTGGTAGCATTTATTGCTGAACGTCGCGCCAAGCGCGCCTGATAGTGGATGTATTGCATATGAAAACCCTGAAAAACTGGACCGTTGATACGCAGTCGGCAAACCATCTTGAACTGCTGGTCGATAACCAGCACCGCCTGTGCCTGTATGTACTGGAAGAGAACCTGTTCCGCGTGCTGATCAAACGCAAAGGCGAGCTGGCGCTGGACCGCACCTGGAGCATCGCCCCGGAACAAGACGTGCCGTGGGAAGGTCGCCGTCGCGACGATGTCAGCGGCTTCACCTGCCCGGCCTGGACGCTGACGCAGCAGGACGATACGTTAACCGTGGCAACCGAGCAGCTGCGCGTCACCGTCCACCAGCCGCTGTGGCTGGAGTGGCACTACCGCAATGACGCGGGCGAGTGGCAGCCGCTGGTCAACGACCGCCCCACCAGCGCCTACCTGCTGAACGCCCACGGCGACGGCGTGGCGCACTACCTCAGCCGCCGCAAGGACGAGCGTTTCTACGGCCTGGGTGAGAAAGCGGGCGATCTGCAGCGCAACGGTAAACGCTACGAGATGCGTAACCTGGACGCGATGGGATACAACGCCGCCAGCACCGACCCGCTGTACAAGCACATTCCGTTCACCCTCACCCGCCGCGACGACGTGAGCTACGGCCTGTTCTACGACAACCTGAGCAGCTGCTGGCTGGATCTGGGTAACGAGATCGATAACTACCACACCGCCTATCGCCGCTGGCAAGCGGAAGCGGGCGATATCGATTACTACATCTTTACCGGCAGGCGCGCGCTGGACGTCACTAAAGCCTTTGTTCGCCTGACCGGAAAAACGCTGTTCGGACCGAAATGGAGCCTGGGCTACAGCGGCTCAACCATGCACTACACCGACGCGCCGGACGCCCAGAACCAGCTGATGAACTTTATCCGCCTGTGCGAAGAGCACGCCATTCCGTGCGACTCATTCCAGCTCTCCTCCGGCTATACCTCCATCAACGGCAAGCGCTACGTCTTCAACTGGAACTATGACAAGGTGCCGCAGCCGAAGGTGATGAGCCAGGCCTTCCACGACGCGGGACTGAAGCTTGCGGCTAACATCAAGCCGTGCCTGTTGCAGGACCATCCGCGCTACAGCGAAGTGGCTGAACGCGGTCTGTTCATTCGCGATTCAGAAACCGATGCACCCGAACGTTCCAGCTTCTGGGATGACGAAGGCTCACACCTCGACTTTACCAACCCGCAGACGGTGCAGTGGTGGCAGAACGGCGTCACCACGCAGCTGCTGGAGATGGGCATCGACTCCACCTGGAACGACAATAACGAATATGAAGTGTGGGACGGGGAAGCCCGCTGCTTTGGCTTCGGCCAGGAGATCGCCATCAAGCATATTCGCCCGGTGATGCCGCTGCTGATGATGCGCGCCTCGCTGGAAGCGCAGCAGCGCTTTGCGCCGGAAAAGCGTCCGTATCTGATCTCCCGCTCCGGCTGCGCCGGGATGCAGCGCTACGTCCAGACCTGGAGCGGCGACAACCGCACCAACTGGGACACCCTGCGCTATAACATCCGCATGGGGCTGGGCATGAGCCTGTCCGGGCTGTTCAACGTCGGCCATGACGTCGGCGGTTTCTCCGGCGACAAGCCGGACGCCGAGCTGTTCGTGCGCTGGGTGCAGAACGGCGTGATGCACCCGCGCTTTACCATTCACTCGTGGAACGATGACCAGACGGTGAACGAGCCGTGGATGTATCCGGGCGTCACGCCTGCCATTCGCGGCGCGATTGAGCTGCGCTACCGCCTGCTGCCGTATCTCTACACCCTGCTCTGGCAGGCGCACGCCGACGACGAGCCGATGCTGCGCCCGACCTTCCTCGACCACGAGCACGACGCGCAAACCTTCAAAGAGTGCGACGACTTCCTGCTGGGCCGCGACCTGCTGGTCGCCAGCGTCGTCGAAGCCGGGCAGCGCGAGCGCCGCGTCTGGCTGCCGGATAACGAAACGGGCTGGTACGATTTTTACACTCACGCGTGGTATGCGGGCGGACAATCCATCGTCCTCGATGCGCCGCTCGAAAAACTGCCGCTGCTGGTGCGCGCCGGGGCCGGTCTGCCGCTCAGCGAGCGCATCACGCATGTGAGTGCCGAAAAAGATACGACCCGCGAGCTGAAGCTGTTCCCGGTGAAAGGCGTGGGCACAACCTCGGGGCTGCTGTTTGAAGACGACGGTGAAAGCTGGGGCTACCTGAACGGCAATGCGCTGTGGGTGGAATGGGAAATGGTGTGCGATGGCGCAACCATCAACCTGAAGGTGAACGCGCGCGGCGACTATCGTCCGACGTGGAAGGCGCTGAAGGTATCATTACCGGCGGGGGAAAAACGTACGCTGCGGGTGAACGGGGTTGAAAGGAGTGAGTGGGTGCTCTGAACATTGCCGGGTGGCGGCTTCGCCTTACCCGGCCTACAGTCACCCGTAGGCCCGGTAAGCGAAGTGTATGACCGGATACATAGGTGACAGATCAGACCGGGAACATAGGTAACACTTTTAGTCTATCCGCACCACACTCTG